>JAVBNO010000034.1:0-8902 GCA_031551485.1 Oscillospiraceae bacterium | reverse complement strand
AGGGAAACCACATGGTTTCCCCCACCCCCATCCTTAGGGCGAGGGCATAGGTGCACAGGAAACGCCTGGCCTTTGGGGAAAACGGGTTTGGTTCTGATCTGGGGTGCAAGCGGTGAAGGGAAAAGGCTAGTACCGATTTTGAATTAAAATACCGCAGACGTACAGCCGCTCCGGCAGGCATATGGCCTGTCGCTTGAGCCGCGACCGACCCATACTTTTTGACGCAAAAAGTATGCAAAAACATTTTTAAGGGAAACCACATGGTTTCCCCCACCCCCATCCTTAGGGCGAGGGCATAGGTGCGCAGGAAACGCCTGGCCTTTGGGGAGACTGTTTTGGGTCTGATTTTGAGGTGCGAAGGGTGAAGAAAAAGCGTTGGTGCCATTACAGCCAAGTCAGCCGCCTGGCGGGCGGGCGTTATGCCTTTGCTACTCTTCAATTTTGACCATGCGGCGGGTATACTCGCCACCACAGACGCTGGCGACCGGCTGCATCAGCGCATATTGATCGGCAGCGGAGGCCTCCAGCTTGGCGAAAAGAGCCGCGTCACCGCCGAGGGCCTCCAGCTTGGCCAGTGAGTGGGAGAGCGGAAGCACAGCATTTTTTTTCGCTTCGGCAAGAACTTGCGCCCCGCCGGGACCGACACCCAACACCCGGATGTAGGGCGGAAGGCGGCGGCATAGCGCGCCATCCACCCCCAAAAAGGCCGACAGCACCAACCGGCGTAAGCGGGCCAGAGGGTACCGTTTGGATTTACACAGTACGTACAGTTCCTCCAGGGTTGTGGCTTTGCGAATGGCGGTGTACAGCTTGTGTTCTAGCCCTTCGGAAAGGTCGGGCAGGCGGGCCAACTCCTCCGGCGACAGCCGCCGCAGCGAGGACAGCACCGCCAGCTCCACCCGCTTCAGGAGAATGGGAGCCTCTCCCCTTTGCATCGCTTTTTGGAGGGCGTCCGCCATGGCCGGCGGTACAAGGGCAAGGGCAGCCGCAATATCCCCTGCTTCCACAAGGGCCCGTATGGCCGAGGCGCTGGCAAAGGGATGAGCGCCCAAGGGGGCGTCGTGGCCTGCGCCCTGGCGACGGAGTGTAAACGGCTGGATAGGGGTGTTGAGAGCCGCCAGTTTGCGCATATATTCGATGCCCAGAATATTGTTGGGGCTTTCCAGCAGTTTGCCGATTGCCGAGCCGGCCACCGCCTCCACCGCTTTTTGGCGGGCGGCGGCGAAAGTGACGCCTTTGCCCAAATATGACTGGAGCCGGGCGGTGACCCGGGGGTCTTCGATCCATTTGACCGCCTGGGCTAAGGGGGCAATATCCCCCGCTTCGCTGCCAAAGCTGAGCATATCCACGCAGCCCAGCGCCGCCAGCGTTGCCACAGCGCCAAAGGCGAACCGTTCCGACACGGCCATGGCATAGGGCAAAGGCAGCTCCACCACCAGATCGACGCCATGATGCAGCGCCGCCTCCACCCGGTATTTTTTATCCAGCAGGGCGGGGGCGCCGCGCTGCAAAAACAATCCGCCCATCACCGCTACAATGTGGGTGGAGCCGGCCGCTTTGGTGGCGGCAATGTGATAAGCGTGGCCGTTATGAAAAGGATTGTATTCGGCCACAATGCCGGCTATTTTCATGTGCTCTCCCCTTTTCTGCCGCCTTTACAAGTGTATAGATGGACATATTTGCCTTGTTTTTTTTCTCACAATGTAATAATATAGTACCATATAATTTGCTACAAAGAAAGTTGGTTGGTTACCATGAAAGTGTTAGTCATTAATGCAGGCAGTTCTTCGCTGAAATATCAATTGATCGACATGTCCAATGAAGCTGTGATTGCCAAGGGCCTTTGCGAGCGCATTGGCATTGACGGCCAAATTACCCACAAGACCGGCGACGGCCGGCAGTTGAGCTATGCCGTGGCTTTCCCCACCCACAAGGAGGCTTTTCAAGAGCTGACGAAAATATTGATTTCCGGCGAAGGGGCTGTCCTTAAAGATTTGAGCGAAATTTCCGCCATTGGACACCGGGTGGTGCAGGGTGGCGAAAAAGTCAGCAAGTCGGTGCGCATTACCCCCGAGGTGCTGGATGTCTTCCGAGAGATGGCTGATTTGGCCCCGCTGCACAATCCTGCCATTGTCACCGCCATTGAGGCCTGCCAGGCTGTATTTGACAAAAGCGTGCCCCAGGTGGCCGTCTGTGACACCGCCTTTCACCAGACCATGCCCGAAAAGGCCTATATCTATCCTATTCCTTACGAATATTATGAAAAATATCATATCCGTCGTTACGGCTTTCACGGCACCAGCCACCGCTTCGTCAGCGGCCGGCTGGCCGAGATTTTGCAAAAACCGCTGGAGAGCCTGAAAGTCATTACCGTCCACTTGGGCAACGGCTCTTCCATCACCGCTATTGACAAGGGCCGCTCGGTGGATACCACCATGGGTTTTACCCCTTTGGCCGGTATCATTATGGGTACCCGCTCGGGAGACATTGACCCCTCGATTGTCAGTTTTTTGGCCGAGCGTGAGGGCATTTCCGCCTCCGATGTGGTCAATATCCTGAATAAAAAATCCGGCTATATCGGCGTGTCCGGCCTTACCAGCGACCACCGGGATTTGGTGAAGGCGGCCAACGAAGGCAACAAACGGGCCAAGCTGGCTTGCGAACTGCAGCGCTATGAAATTAAAAAGTTTATTGGCGCTTACGCCGCCGCGATGGGCGGTGTGGACGCTGTTATCTTCACTGGTGGCATTGGCGAAAACGACCCCCAGGTTCGGGCGGACGCCTGCGCCGACCTTGGCTTTATGGGCATTGAAATTGACCCCAGCCGCAACAAAGGCAGCAGTGAGCAGCGTATTACCACCGACAGCTCCAAAGTGCAGGTTTGGGTGATTCCCACCAACGAAGAATTGTTGATTGCCCGGGACACCCGGGATATTGTGCAATAAGACCACACGCAAAGGTGCAGTCCGACTGGTACGGTCTGCACCTTTTTGTATCAGAAACCTCTGCGTAAAACGTAAGGGGCAGCGGTGCTTTTACGATGAAACGAAAAAAGTTGGTACCGACCAATAAGAGAAGAACAGCAGGCATATAACTGCTCCGGCAAGGATGTAGCATGTCGCTTAAGCCGCGACCGGCTCATACTTTTTGGCGCAAAAAGTATGCAAAAACATTTTTTAGGGAAACCACATGGTTTCCCCCTACCCCATCCTTAGGGCGAGGGCTTATGTGCACAGAAAACGCCCAGCCTAGCAGGAGAACCGCTTTGGTTCTGTTGGCGGTACAAAGCATGAAAAAAGGCTATTCGCCTTGCGTATCCACCGAGTTATGATTATGATCGTGATGTTACAAGTGCCATTCAGGCATTGCCCGTAAACAAGGGCTATGCTTGCCAAAGAAAAACTGCCCGCTAAACGGGTGGATCGTGACTTGCTGTAAGCCGGAAGGAGGGGTTGCCATGGCCGGATATATTGCCTGCGGGGAGTTTTTGCTGCTTGTGGCATCTATTTTTGTTCGCAGTCTCATGCTGCGGCGGCGGGGTATTCGGGCCTTTGTCTTTGGCGCCACCGATCGGTCAGATTTTTTAATGCTGCCCGGTATTCTGCTGATTGTCTACCACATTGGCGCCAGCGCCTTCGGCTGGCCGGTGCTGGCGGGCGGACTTGTGCGTTATATGCAGATGGAATGGCTGCGCTGGGTGGGGGTGGTTATATCGGCCGCCGCCTTGGTGGGCCTTTGGGTTACGCTGCGGGACTTTGGGCGTTCTTTCCGGGTGGGTATTGATGTGGATGCGCCCGACACACTTGTGACCACCGGCGTTTTCGCTTTGAGCCGCAACCCTATTTACGTTTGCTTTTTTTGCTTTTTTGCAGGCATGTTCCTTGTCTTCCCCGGCGTTTTGCTGCTGGTGGCCGGGGTTTTATTCGCTGGTGCCATTCACCGGCAGGTGCTGCGGGAAGAGAAGTTTTTGGCCAGTCATTATGGTGCGGCTTATCAGGCCTACTGTCGGCAGGTTCACCGCTATTTGTAGCGGTTTTGGCCCCTGTGTATAATTAACGCCTTTCTTTGGGAAGATATGCCCAGAGGGAGGCGTTTTTTTGGCCGAAAACGTATGCGCGAATCAGGGAAACAATCAATGTGAAAAGAGCAAGTACGGCGGTTGGCGGGCCGGAGGGGCCGGGGTATTGATCGGCTTTGTGAACGGACTGTTGGGGGCGGGGGGCGGCATGGTGGCGGTGCCGCTGCTGAAATGGATGGGCCTTGACGAAAAATGCGCCCACGCCACCTCTATCGCCGTCATCTGGCCACTGACCATGATCAGCGCCGGATTGTATTTGTGGGCGGGGCATGTGGCGCTGGGGGATGTGGCGCCCTATGTTTTGCCGGGGTTGGCCGGCTGCGTTGCCGGCGCATGGGTGCTCAAGCGAATGGCGCCTCTTTTGTTGCGCCGTATTTTTGGCATGGTGCTGATTTTATCGGCGCTTAAAATGCTGCTGGGCTAGACCGGCGCATCCAAAAGGAGGTGGACGCATGGCTTCCATATGGAATTGGCTGGCCGGGGGAATATCCGGTTTTTTGGGGGCACTGGGCGTTGGAGGCGGCGGTGTGCTTGTCCTCTATTTGACTGAATTGGCCGGGTTCGGCCAATTGGCGGCGCAGGGGGTTAATCTTTTGTTTTTTTTGCCCACCGGCGCTGTGGCCCTTTTTTTCCACACAAAAAACCGGCTGGTGCACTGGCGGGGATTGGCGTGGACGGTGGGAGGCGGGCTGTTGGGTGTGGGGGTCGGCACATTTTTGGCGGGCTTTTTGGGCGGCGACATTGTGGGAAAACTGTTTGCGCTTATGATGATGATTATGGGCATTGGGGAGTTGCGGGCCAAGAAGACAAACAGAAGAGACCCTTAGTGCATTTTGAGCCGCTGATTGCGCTTAAGCCCAAAATGCGATACCCATGGAAAAACCGCCGGCAATATGCCGACGGTTTTGTACTTGTTTGCAAAAATTCGCTATAGGGTCGCCCGCAAAAAGGTTTGCAGCCGCTCGGTTTTGGGGTTTTCGAAGATCGCTTTGGGGCTGCCTTCCTCCACCACTTTGCCGTCGTCCATGAACAATGTCCGGTCGGATACCTCGCGGGCAAAGCCGATTTCGTGGGTGACAATCAGCATGGTCATCCGTTCGGCAGCCAGCTCGCGGATGACGGCCAGCACTTCGCCGGTAATTTCCGGGTCGAGGGCAGATGTGGGCTCATCCAGCAACATGATTCTGGGGTTGAGGGCCAGGGCGCGGGCAATGGCCACCCGCTGCTTTTGGCCGCCGGAAAGCTGGGACGGGTAACGGTTTGCTTTGTCGGCAAGGCCCACGCGCGCCAAAAGAGCAAGGCCACGCTCGGTGACGGTGGCGGCGGCTTCCCCCCGCACCTTGATGCCGGTGACGGTGATGTTTTCCAGACAGGTTAAATGGGGAAACAAATTAAAATGCTGAAAGACCATGGCGGTTTTTTGCCGCGCCTGGCGCAGTCTGCGTTCGGGGATGTAGCGCACTCTGCCTGTTTCATCAGTGCGGGCAAGCTCTTCGCCATCCAGCACAATGCGTCCGCCCTGAATGAGCTCCAGTTGGTTGACGCAGCGCAGCAGGGTGCTTTTACCCGCGCCGGAAGAGCCGATGATGGACACCGTCTCCCCTTCGCGTATTTGCAGCGTGACATCATCCACCACGGCTGTGCGGCCAAAGCGCTTGACGATATTTTCCATCTCCAGGATATAATTCATGCTTCCACCTCCTGCTCGTGGCGGGAAAAGCGTTTTTCCAGCTGGCGGGAAATGATGGTGAGCACAATGGTAAGTGAAAGGTAAATGGCGGCGGCCACAACAAAGGCAAAGGGATTGACATCCCGGTTGCCGGCGTCTTTGGCGCTTTTGAGAAGCTCTGGCACCGAAATGGCAGCCACCAGCGCCGTGTCTTTTACAAGGGTGATCACTTCGTTGGAGATGGGCGGTAAAATGCGTCGCGCCACCTGGGGCAGCACAATGTAGCGCATGGTTTGGGCTTTGGAAAAGCTGAGAGAAGTGCCTGCTTCAAACTGCCCTTTGTCAATGGACTGGATGCCGCCGCGGTAAATTTCGGCAAAATAAGCGGCATAGTTAAGGACAAATGTGACAACCGCCGCCGGGAAACGCTCCAGCTGGATGGGGGTAAAAAGGGGCAGCGCGAAGTAGACGAAGAAAAGCTGCAACATCAGGGGGGTGCCCCGAAACAGCCATATGTAGGCAGTGGTAAGACTTTTGACAAGCCAGTTTTTGCTCATGGCAAACAGCGCCACCACCAAGCCCAGCGGCAGAGACAACACAAGGGTTAGGCCAAATATCTTTAATGTCTCAATTGTTCCTTTTAATAAGGCGGGCAGGATCCGCAGTGTATATTCCATCGATGTTACGGTTTAACGACGATGTCGGAACCAAACCATTTTTCGCTGATGGTGGCGGCAGTGCCGTCGGCAATGACCGCGTCGATCGCTTCTTGCAGTTTGGCGGTGAGGGCTTTGTCCTCTTTGCGCAGACCCACGGCGTAGAAATCGTCGCCAAAATCGACGGGGGCCACACCAAACTTGGTGTCACGCTTGGAATTTTTGTACATGCCCAATACTTCGTCCACCAGCATGACCTGAATGCGGCCGGCGTCCATGTCCATGATGACGCTGTCGTAGTCGGGATACTCGTGGAAATCGGTGAGGGAATCAAAAATCGGATCGGCCTGGGCCATTTCCAGCGCGGAGCTGCCGGCCTGGGTACCGACGGACAGATTCTTGAGGTCATCTTTGGTTGTGACGGTGACGCCGGGGGCGGTCATGATGATGATGCGGTTGTTCAGGTAACCGCGGGTCAGACTCATGCTCTCCTCCCGCTCGGGTGTGATGGACATGCCGTTCCAGATACAGTCGATCTTTTGGGTGGAGAGTTCCATCTCTTTGGCATCCCAGTCGATGGGCTGGAATTTGGCTTTTACACCCATTTTGGCGCAGACAGCCTCGGCCAGGTCGATGTCAAAACCAACCAATGTGCCGGCTTCATCCCGGAAACCCATGGGAGCAAAGGTGTCGTCAAGGCCGATGATGAGTTCACCTTTATCCTGGATGTATTGCCAGGAAATATCGCTGTCCGGGGAGACAACGCTTTCGCCGCCGTCAAGGGGCAAAGAAGCCTCGGGCGCCAGCGGAGGGGTGCTTGGGGAATTGGACTGGCAACCGGCCAACACCAACAAAACGCAAACCAAAAGTAAGCAAAGTTTTTTCATGTTATTTCTCCTTTTTCACTGTATATATCTGCTTGAACGTAGGATATGCCCGAGAAAATTGCTCTAATATGATAGCATATTAATATAATGAAGTCAAACGAATAATAGGGATGAGGAGGACCCCAAAAGATTGCCCGGTCAAATTGTTTTGGGGGAGAAGTCCAAAAAAGACGGATGATATGATCCGTCTTTTTTAACCGTTATTTGTCTTTTTAAGAGATTGTTTTTTTGGGGCGGCCGCGGCGGGGGGCTACCTTTTCCACCACTTCCTCTACCTTCTCTTTGGCGTCTTCGACGACCTCTTGGGCCATATCTTTGATTTCGCCCAGTTCATCTTCGAAAAAATCAAAGTCTTCGTCGTCATAATAATTTTCGTCGCCAAAATCGTCGCACAAGACACATCTCCTGCGTTTAAAATAGGCTACCAGGGCAATCAGCACACCGATCATCGAAATGAGCAGCGCAATAATGGAAATGATTACACTTTTTCTCATGGATATATCCCTCCGTTGCATTTTAAACATAACAAGAGTATGTGCAAATCCGTATCTATTATATTATCTTTTTTTGCAAATAACAATCATTTTTTGCGTTTTCGCATATTTGCAAAGAAAGAGAGGGGGCACACCCCTCTCTTTTCAATGAATCAAATTGTATTTACCAAACTCTCGGCTGTTTGTGATTGGGATTATTGGTAATGCTGTAGCTGCCTGTGCCTTCACCGGGACGCAGGAGCCGCGCCATGACCACAAAGCGCTGGTTGGCAGTCGCACCATAGGCACGGGTGCAAGTGGAGAGGGTGAGCAATTTATCGCCGCCGTTGACGTCGACATCGAAGTTAAAACGGCTGCGGCGTCTGGCCTCGTCAATGACCGCCTGGCCACCGCCGGTGCCGTTGTAGGCAAAGGCGAGCTCGGTGTAAAAGACGGCAAAAACCTTAAAGGTCATGTTCTCGCTGGTGGTGGAGTAGTAAATGTAGGGATTGGCCTGGGCAAAGGAAAGATAATGGTAAGCGGTCAGCTGGCCAAACATCACATCACTGGGGCTGCCGATGCGGGGATTCCCGGAGTAGTTGGTCCAGTTGTGGCCATAGATGACCGTATTGCCCGAAAGTTGCGAACCGGTGCCAAAGGAGGTGCCGGGATTGGTCCACAGCACACCGTTGCGGCTGGCTTCTTTATAATAACCGCGGGTGTTGTAGTAGTTGATGTCGGGATGGACAACAACCGGATAATTGATGTTGGTACCGGGTACCCGCAGCCATGCTCTTACATCGCTGTTGACACCTTGCCAGTACGCCAAATTGCCCGAGCCGGCGCCCATGCTGGATGTGTTGAGCGGCGCCTGGGTGCCTGCCTGGCTGGAGGAGCCGGAAGAAGACGAGCCGGAGGCCGGGTCGCTTGGCAGAACAACAATGATGACATCGTCTGAAGAACTGCCGGAAGCCTCGACTTTTTGTTGTGTTAAAACATTCTCTGCCGTGGGATCCAGTCCCGCCACGCCAACCGGCAGATGCGCGTCTGCGTTGGCCAGCGAGCGCATTTCGGTCAATGCGGCAGAATCAGCTGCCACCGCCGGCGCTGCCGGCGTTTGCGCCGACGCCACGACGCTG
>JAVBNO010000030.1:0-19150 GCA_031551485.1 Oscillospiraceae bacterium | reverse complement strand
GTGTCAAAGATCAGTTTTCCCCCGGACTTGTCTACCCCCAGCTTATTAAAGTTAGAGTAGGCGGGGCTGGAAAAAAAGATCTTTTGGTCACCGCTGCCTGTGAAAATGATTTTAAAGCTGCCGCTGGTAGTAAAATTGTAGACATTTCCAATATAGACACCTCCAGCATTAGCACCATAGATCTGTGTGAAGTTGCCCTTGAGTTCCATAATACCTGTTGTCAGATAGGTACTGTGACTGATAGAGCTGCTGGTGGAAAAATCCCCACCCACATACACACGGTCGGCAACGTTTATCATCCTCAAATAGCCTGCACTAGAAATGGCGTAGTTTCCCTCAACATGCAGCGTACCGCCGTTGATGTACACGGCACCGCCCGTTTGGGTCAAGGCGCCCTGCACCGTCAGTGTTTTTCCATTCAGGTTCAACGTGCCGCCAGATACTGTCAGGTTGTCATAGACCGCATCGGCAGTTAATGTCATACCCGTGCTGATGGTACCATTCACTGCGTAAGCCTTGGCGCTTAGGCAAAAAAGGGCAACAAAAAAGAGCCCGAGGCTCCCCAAAATGACCATCATCGCTCTTTTCAGTGCACCGGCCCCACCACTAAACTGATTCATACGCCCATTACTCATGATACAGCCTCCTCCATGCAACGTCAGCCCATATCCCTTTATTTAATCGTAACATTTTGTAGAATTCTGTCAATGATGAAATGCTCCAAATATTTTTGGTGCCCTTTATAAATTTTTACTAAGGCTTTGGCTAGATGGGATGTAATGCCCCAAGAGTTCCCTTTGGGAAATTGGAAAGATGGGCAATGCCACCACAGCAACATAAGCACAAAAAATCCGCCGGCTGCTGACAACCGGCGGATTTTGACTGTGTGCTGGGAAATAAAACGAATTTACAGGTACTTGCCGACAATTTTAGCCTGGGAGGCAAAGTCCTCTTTCAGATGCCGGTACAGGCTGCGGTACGTTTGATAATAGTCGTTGTAGGTGGCCACATTTTGGGCGATTGGCTCGGTGGTGGTGGCAATACTGAGGATGGCGCCACAGGCTTCCTCCACATTGGCGAAGTAACCGCTGCCCACCGCCGCCAAAATAGCCGCGCCTGCTGCCGGGCCTTCCTCCACATTCATGGTGACGACCGAGGCGTTGTAGATATCCGCTTGTATTTGCCGCCAGAGCTTGCTTTTGGCCCCGCCGCCCAGTGCGCGGACTTCGGTAATTTGCAGACCGTTGGTCTCTCGCAAAATTTCCATTGTATCCCGCAGCGAGAAGGTCACACCCTCCATGACACTGCGGCACATGGCCCCAAGGTCGTGCCGGTAGCTGAGCCCGAAGAAAACGCCCCGGGCGTCCGAATCGACATGGGGGGTGGACTCGCCGTTCAGATAAGGCAAAAAGCACAAGCCTTCGCTGCCTACCGGCGCAGCCGCCGCCAAAGAGGTCATATAATCATAGACATCCTTGCCCTGGGCCGCCAGCGCCTCTTTTTGGGGCAGGAAAAGCGTATCGCGCATCCATTTGAAGGAGCCGCCCGCCCCCAGCGTACAGCCGAGGAAGCTGTATTTGCCTTTGGCCGAATGGCACAGGCTATACATGGCCCGGCGCTGGTGATCCACAAAGGGGGTGTCACAGCAGCCGAAAACCACGCCGGAGGTGCCGATGGACGCGGCGATGATGCCGCTGCGAACTACGCCGCTGCCCACGCCGCCCACAGGCTGGTCGCCACCGCCGGCAACCACGGGAATACCCGCTTTCATCCCCCATTCCGCCGCCAGATCCGCCTTCAGATAGCCGGCCACATCCTGGCTTTCCAGCACTGTATCGGGCACAATGCTCCGGGGCAGACCGGTGGCCTCGAACATTCGGTCAGACCAATAGCGGGTATTTAAATCGAGGAAAAAGGAGAGGGACGCATCCGAAACTTCGGTGGCCACTTCCCCGGTCATCATATACCGCAGATAATCTTTTGTAAACAAAAGCGTATGTATTTTTTCAAAGACGGCCGGCTGGTTCTTCTTCATCCAAAGCAATTTGGCCGCCCAATAGCTGGGCAGACCGTAGCTGCCGGTGATGCCCAGCATTTCCGTTGTATCCATCAGCCCGCTCATGGCTTCCGCTTCGTCGTAGGCCCGCTGATCCAGCCAGATGAGGCAATTTTCCACCGGCTGCATATCTTTGTCCATCATGGTGAGCCCCTGCATCTGCCCCGAAAAGCCGATGGCCTGAATGTCTCCGGCGCAGCCACAGCTGGCCGCAGCCTGTTTGACGGCGGCACTGCAAGCCTTCCACCAATCCAGGGGGTTTTGCTCCACCCAGTTGGGTTTGGGCGTAATCAAATCACATTCATGATAACCTACGCCAAGAATTTTCCCGGCGTCGTCCAGCACAATTGCTTTAATGCCGCTGGTACCGGCGTCAATACCCATAAAACAGCTCATAATACCCTCCCGCTTTTCTCAATGTTGTCAGCCATCCATTCGTAACTTGTAAATGAAAAATGGCATATATAACCGTTTTTATTGTAACATAAAAGCCAGCGCCGTGCACTATCTCTTTTGCCCAATATATAGGGGGGTAATATATTTCTTTTAACAATTTTACTTCCTATTTGCAAACATAATGGAACGACCAATGTCGGCCCGTGAAAAGAAAAGGCAAGTGATGTGGCAACCTGTCTTTGAGGCACTTTGGGGAATCTCAATATCAAAAAGCGGTTGCCTTTTATTGTATTGCTTTTTAGAATGGCATCATGTAAAATGATGTCACATATTGTAATATTATGCCACATTTGTTAGCACTTGTTACTTCACTGTTTGGGCCAGGCGACATTTCAAGAAAAGTGATTGCGAAAAGCACCATCTGTTTCTGCAACATAAAGGAAGGGTCTGTATGCTGGTATTTAATCAACCCTCTATTACCGATTTGGAAAAGCAATTTGTGGCACAAGCCTTGGCGGGTAAGCTTTGTGGAGATGGCCCTTTTACGCAAAAGGCATCTGCGCTGTTTGCCAAAAAGACAGCGGTGTCCCCGATGATTTTGACCACTTCCTGCACCCATGCTTTGGAAATGGCCGCTTTGCTGTGCGACGTGCAGCCCGGCGATGAAGTCATTTTGCCCTCATTCACATTTTCCTCCACGGCAAATGCCTTTGCCCTGCGAAAAGCCAAGCTTGTCTTTTGCGATATCCGCAAAGATACGCTGAATATGGACGAGACGCTGCTGCCGGCGATGGTGACCGAAAAGACAAAGGTCATTATACCGGTGCATTATGCAGGTGTGGCTTGCGAGATGGACGCGATAAACGAGCTGGCTCGAAAACACAGGCTTTGGGTGGTGGAAGATGCCGCCCAGGCGGTGGGCAGCACATACAAAGGGTTGCCCTGCGGCGCTTTGGGCGACATGGGCTGCTATTCTTTTCATGAGACAAAAAATTACAGCATGGGAGAAGGCGGCGGCATTTATATCCGGGAGGAAGCGCTGCGGCAAAAAGCGGAGATGGTGCGGGAAAAAGGCACCGACCGCAGCCTTTTTTTGCGGGGCGATGTGGATAAGTATACCTGGCGTCTGCCCGGTTCTTCTTATTTGCCGTCGGACGTGTTGGCCGCCCTTTTGTGCGCCCAGCTGGAACGGTTTGAAGAGATTATGGAAAAGCGCCTGCATATATGGCATACATACCACAATGCGCTGGCTTCGCTGGACGCGGCGGGCTGGCGGCGTCCGGTCGTCCCCGACAATGTGACCCACAATGCCCACATGTATTATTGGCTGGCCCCCACACCCAAAGAGCGCGACCGGTTTATGGTGGCGATGAAGGAAAAGGGCGTCAGTGTTGTATCCCATTATGAGCCGCTGCACGCAGCGCCCATGGGCATTGCGATGGGGTACCGCCCGGAACAGCTGCCGACAACCATGGAGATGGCCGCAAGGCTGGTAAGGCTGCCGATGTGGGCGGACTTAGCGGACGAGGCATTGGAGCGGATTATCGCAGCTGCTATGGACGTGGCGACGTGATGAAAAGGGTTGTCTTTGATGGAAAGACAGCAAGGCAAGGGGGCGTGCTTTACGAAAAAAGTAGCGGTGCTGCAATCCAACTACATCCCCTGGAAAGGATATTTTGATATAATCCACGACGTGGATGAATTTATTTTTTACGATGAAGTGCAATACACCATCCGCGACTGGCGAAACCGAAACTATGTTAAGACCCCAGGTGGAAGAAAATGGGTGACAGTGCCTTGCAACGGCACTGCATCTATGGCTATAAATACAGTGCAAATTTTTCGTCATATGGATTGGCAAAAAGACCACTGGAACCGAATTTGTGAGGCCTATAAAAAGGCGCCCTTCTTTGGCTTTTATAAAGATTTTTTTGAGGCTTTGTATCGGGAAAACAACCCCGAGAAATTATCGGAGCTCAACCAGCATTTCATCAAGGTGATTGCCACCGAATTGCTGGGTATTAACACTGTTTTTAGCAATAGCACCGCCTACCACAGCGTCGGGAAAGGGCACGAAAAATTACTAAGTCTTGTCAAGTCGACCGGAGCCGATATCTACATCTCCGGTCCCGCGGCCAAAGACTATATTGTTGAATCCGATTATCGGGACGCCGGCATCCAGCTGATTTGGAAGGATTACACGGGCTATCCCGAATATCCGCAGCAGTATCCGCCCTTTGAGCACGGCGTTTCCATTATTGATCTGCTGCTTAACACAGGGCCCAATGCTCCCGATTACATTTGGGGCTGGAGGCAGAAACGCGAGGCGTAAAGCGATACCCACGCTTTCACTGATGACAACGTGCGCACATCAGTGAAAGCGGCAAGTAGGTAGATGGCAGATGAAATGGAAGCTCTAGTGGCAGCCCTGAACGAACAAGAAAAGTGGATTTCATCTGTTCAGTCGCTGCATTTCAATCGCTGAATTCAACAGTCGGGGGCATATTGCAATGGTAGAAAAAGTAAAACATTACACAGCGCTGTATGCTGTCTTGCTGCTCTATTCCATCAGCAGTGTTCTTGGCAAATATGCCTCCCACCATCCCGCTCTCTCGCCATTGTTTATGCTGCTGTACGGTTTGTCACTGGTGTGCATGGGAGTATATGCCATTGTGTGGCAGCAGATTATCAAGCATTTTCCCTTGACAGTCGCGTACGCCAACCGGGCAGCGATTGTCGTTTTCGGCATGGTGTGGGGCTTTTTGTTGTTTGGCGAGCCAATTACCTGGACGATGTTGGTGGGAACCGCGGTTATTTTTGCCGGCATCATCCTGTTGGGGCAATGCGATGAATAAAGAATTATATATGTTTCTGCTGTTGATCGCTTTGGTCTTTATCTCCTCCTGCTCCCAGATTATGCTTAAAAAAGCGGCGGACACCACCTATTCTTCCAAATGGCGAGAGTATTGTAATGCCCCCGTATTATTCGCATATGGCATTTTCTTTTTGACAACCATCGCTGTCGTTTTCATTTTGAAATATGTGCCTTTGTCCTATGTTGCCATTGCCCAGATGTCCGCTTATGTATTTGTGGCTGTTTTAAGTTATTTCTTCCTCAAGGAAAAAATGACCCGTAAAAAAGTGTTGGCCCTGGGATTCATCATTGTGGGGATCTTGATTTTTATCATGCAATAAGCAGTTGAAAAGGAATATGACTATGCTCGACCTCAACGCGTATATGGATTTGTCCGACCTTGTGCAACAAAACGGCATATGGCGTGCGGCAGAGTTGCCCGTTTTGTCTTATCCGGAGCAAGGCCGCGATATGTTATTGAATGTGGAGGATCACAGTTATTGGTTTCTCCACCGAAACCGCTGCATAGCCGAGTTGGTCAGGCAATGCCCCGCCGGCGGCCCTATTTTTGATGTGGGCGGCGGCAACGGGTTCGTGGCCAAGTGTCTGGAAGAGGCGGGCTGCGGCGTTGTTTTGGTGGAACCCAGTGTGGGTGGCGTATGCAACGCGCAAAAACGCGGCTGTACATTTCCTATCATTTGTGCTGAATTTGGTCCCAGGTATTTTAAGGAGAACACGATTCCCGCTGTCGCTTTATGCGACGTAATTGAACATGTTGAAGATGATGCCGCCTTTTTACAGATGGTGTACCGTATGCTGGCGCCAAACGGACGGGTCTATATCACTGTGCCCGCCGGAAAATGGTTGTGGTCCGATGTGGATGTAGAGAGCGGCCATTATCGTCGATACACATTGTCGGGGTTAAAAGCCCTTTTGGAGCGGTGCGGTTTGACTGTGCCGTATGCCACGTATTTTTTCAGTTATCTTCCCATTCCCATTTTTTTAGGGCGCGTAATGGCGGGCAAACACAATCCGAAAAAACAAATTGACAATGCACAGGTGCAAAATCAGTTTGTCAAAAAGGGAGTGACCGGCAAAGTGCTTTCCCTGCTTTCCAACTGGGAGTTTTCCCGCATCCGCAGACAGCAGCGCATCATGGCCGGCAGCAGTTTGTTAATAGCGGCGCAAAAATGAAGGTAGGATGTGACATCAATGAAGGCGATCATATTGGCAGGCGGGTTGGGGTCCCGGTTGTTCCCCGCCACGCTGGCGTTATCCAAGCAGCTTTTACCCATTTATGACAAGCCTATGATCTATTATCCTCTGTCTGTGCTGATGCTGGCGGATATTCGCGATGTGCTGCTGATTTCCTCCCCCCAGGACATAGGGCAATATGAGCGGTTACTGGGCGACGGGAAACAGTGGGGCATTTCCATTTCCTATGCCGTACAGGAAAAACCCCGCGGGCTGGCCGACGCCTTTATGGTGGGCGAGACATTTATTGGCGATGATGACGTTTGCCTGGTTTTAGGCGACAATGTATTTTATGGCGTGGGGCTGAGCACCTTGTTGGCCAAAGCCAGGGCCGCTTTGCCCGGCGGTTGTATTTTTGCCTATCCGGTTTCCGACCCCACCGCTTTTGGCGTTGTAGAATTTGACGGGGACGGCAAGGCCATTTCCATTGAGGAAAAGCCCGCAAAGCCTAAATCCAGCTACGCGGTGCCCGGTTTGTATTTTTACGATAACGCGGTGGTGGGCATTGCCAAAAGCGTCAAACCCAGTGCCCGGGGCGAAATTGAGATTACGGCTGTGAACAACGCTTACTTGGCGGCAGGGCGCTTGCATGTGATCAATTTGGGCCGGGGGATGGCCTGGTTGGACACCGGCACACCCCAGGGGCTGTTGAGTGCTGCCCAATTTATTGAGGCGGTGCAAAGCCGACAGGGTTTGTATATTGCCTGTTTGGAAGAAATTGCGTACGCAAAAGGCTATATTGACAAAACCCAGCTCATCCGGCAAGGAGAACGGATGCGTTCCACTGAATACGGGCAGTATGTGCTGTCCCTTGCGAGGTAGCCATGAAAACAGTATTGGTCACCGGCGGCGCCGGATTCATCGGTTCCTGTTTTGTCCGGCAGCAGGTGGAAGCTGGAGAGTACAACATTGTCAATTTGGATGCGCTAACCTATGCCGGCAATTTGGAAAACCTGAAAGCGGTGAGTAAAAGTCCGCGCTATCACTTTGTGAAAGGCGATATTGCGGATCGCAAGCTGCTGAAGACCATCTTCCATGATGATCACATTGAGGCTGTTGTCAATTTTGCGGCGGAAAGCCATGTGGACCGCAGCATTGAGGACCCCGAGATTTTTTTGCGCACCAATGTGCTGGGCACCCTGGCTTTGCTGGATACGGCAAAGCAGTATTGGAAGCAGGACCCTGGGGACAAATACAGCTGCGAGTACAAAGAGGGCGTGCGCTTTTTGCAGGTGTCTACCGATGAGGTGTATGGTGCGTTGGGTCCCACCGGCCAATTTACCGAAACCAGCCCCCTTTCCCCCAACAGCCCTTATTCGGCTTCCAAGGCGTCGGCCGATATGTTTGTCCACTCCTATTGTAAGACCTTCGGTCTGCCGACGCTGATTACCCGAAGCTCCAACAATTACGGGCCCTATCAGTTTCCGGAAAAGCTGATTCCCCTGATGATTTACAACTGCATGCGAGGTCAGTCCCTTCCGGTTTATGGGGACGGTATGCAGGTGCGGGATTGGCTGCATGTGTCCGACCATTGCACCGGCATTGCCGCTGTATTGCAAAAAGGCACCCCCGGCCAAATCTATAACATTGGCGGGAACAACGAAAAGGCCAACATTGAAATTGTAAGGCAAATTCTGAAGACATTAGGCAAAGGGGAAGACTTGATTTCCTATGTGAAAGATCGCCCGGGCCACGACCGCCGCTATGCCATTGACAACGCCAAAATCACCTCCACCATGGGGTGGCGGCCCCGGTATACTTTTGAGCAAGGGCTGGAGGAAACGATCCGGTGGTATGTGGATCATCCAGAGTGGATCCAGGGTGTCGTAAGCGGAGCGTATCAGGGATATTATGAAAAATTTTATGGCAACTTATAAAAAGCAGCGCCCCTGCCGGAACGATCCGGTCGGGGCGTTTTGGCGCACGAATGTGGTCATGCAAAACAGATGGATAACGCGCTTTTGGACGGTGGCAGCCCTGCCATCGCGTCATTTCTGCCGCCCGTTTAAACTTGTCAAACAAGCCTTGCTATGATACAATGATTGGGCATAATGATGATAAAATCAGATTGAATCCGGCACAGCTTGCCGGTGTAAAAGCCATGGGAAGGAAGGGCGCATTCATGCTGCTGAGTCACATTCTGGAAGCGATGCCGGACAAGCCGACCGTACGCCTGCAAAATGAGCGGCCCTTTGAAGCCTTAGGGCTCTTGGAAGGCAAAACGCCATCCAATATCTGCTCTTTTTTGGCGGATATCAAATATGCCGCCAGCGTGCGCGATACCGTATCCATGCTGATGACCACAGAGGAAATTGCCAAGCAATTACCCCAGGCCAAATGCGGTTTTTGCCTGACCGATCAACCCCGGCAATTGTTTTTTCATCTGCATAACTATTTATCCGATAGCGCCGGTTACAAGCGCAGCGAGACGCCAACGGTCATTGGGCAAAACTGCGTCATCTCGCCCATGGCGTCCATCGCCCCCCACAATGTTGTCATCGGCGAACATGTGCGAATGGACTGACCATTGGAAAAGGCGCCCGCGCGAATATGGGCGCGGGCGTAACCCAAAGCGTGCCGACGGCGAAGCAGTAACCGGGAATTTTGCCATTCCCTACGCAAAGTACATTGAGCACTTGAAAAAAATTGGGCCGAATGAGATAGGAAGCTGTAGTGGCACGGAAAAATATTGAAGTGCTGTAAGACTGATCAACAGGATAGGCGGAGATAAAATGCGCACAGGTAAATATTTGACCAATTTGAATGTAAACGACCTGGAAAACAACCCCTATTTGGGTGTCATTAAAAAAATGCGCGCCCAACTGAAAGCGTTGCAAAAAGAATGCCAGGTGGAGTTTGTCGTCGCCAAAGGATGGGGGGCTAATCCTCTCCTCAAAGTTTGGCGGGCGTTGCCCTTTACCCCTCTGGCGGCCCGGTGGCAGTTTTTTCCTGAATTTGCCGATATTGATTTTTTATATGTGCGCTACCCCATGTCCGACCTGCATTTGTGTCGCTTATTGGAAATCGTTAAAACGAAAAATTCTAAATGCAAAATCATTGTGGAAATACCCACATTCCCTTATGATAAAGAACTGGTGGGCCCAAAAGGGCTCCCGGTGAAATGGAAAGACCAGCTGTATCGGAACCGGCTGGCCAAATCGGTTGACCGGTTTGTGGTTTTCGGAAAGGTAGGGGATGTGTACGGTGTGCCCACCATCCAAACGATTAACGGCATTGATGTGGATGCGATTAAGCCCGTTGCCCCCAAAACGCCCACCCAAGATATCCACCTGATTGCTGTGGCGTTGTTTGCCTGGTGGCACGGGTACGACCGGTTAATTGAAGGGTTGAGCGTTTATTACAAACAGGGCGGCAAGCGCC
The DNA here is from genome assembly GCA_031551485.1 of Oscillospiraceae bacterium. Lineage (GTDB taxonomy): Bacteria > Bacillota > Clostridia > Oscillospirales > Ruminococcaceae > JAVBNO01. The sequence goes on along the minus strand of JAVBNO010000030.1, from coordinate 9,209 downwards.
ATATTGTGCTTCATATGGTGGGAATCGGACCCGAGGTGCCCCGGCTGCAGCAGTTGGCAAACGATCTTGGCCTTTCGGCGCAGGTAATATTTCACGGCATGTTAAACGGCGATGCCCTGGATGCCATTTATAACGAAAGCTCTGTAGCCGTAGAGACGCTGGCGATGCACCGAAAGGGTGATATCATCAGTTCCAGTTTGAAGACGCGGGAATATCTGGCCAAGGGCCTTCCCTTTATATATGCGACGCAAATTGACGTATTCCCCTATAACGATTATCCCTATGCCTTGCATCTGCCTGAAGATGAATCGCCCATCGACATCGAAAGTGTTATTGATTTTCACGACCGAATTTATTTTGACAAGCAGAAAAGCCCTGAACAAATCGCGGCGGAAATACGGAACTTTGCTTATCAGCACTGTGATATGCATCAAACCATGAAACCGGTGATTGACTATATAAACGAATAAGTCGCATGCAAAAAAAGCGGCATTTGATTTGAGGGCACAAACATGCAATTGTTGGACGATTTTTTGGCATATGAAACGGAAAATAATTTATTTGATCTGAAATATAAAGATGTATATTTTTGGGAGATGCTGCGGGTTCCTCTTTTCAACTCCATCTATTTTTCGGATGCATTTAGCAATGTGCACCCGGATCGTCACACAAAAACAATAGGGGCAAAATTGCAATTTATCAAACATATTGGGTCGCAAATGCGATACTGGTTTGCAAAGAATACGCATACCTTGTTGGTCCATTATGCTTTTATTGAAAAAAAAGTGGCGGGTACAACAATCAACCCTTATATCCATTTTTTGAAAGAGGATACTACCATTGACAAATCCTTTTTCACTTGCTATGACAACAATTGGCCTGCATCCACAAAGGATATGAACAACGCCCTGATGGAGTTGTTGTGCCTGCCCACCCGAGTGCTGCACAAAATAGGCCTTAAACTAAAACTGCTTCGCCTGCCTGCCTTAAAAAAGGTTGTAGCAGACATCAACCGCCAATTTGGCGCCACACTTGACGCTAACGCTTTGCTGGATCAGGTGGTTATGTTCTGTGCCAAATATCGGGTCATGGAGCGGTATTACCGGCACCTGCTAAAAAATGGCCAATACAAAGCCATTGTCATCGGCTGCCATTATGATTTGTTCAATTATGCCCTTGTGGCCGCCGCTAAAACGCTTGGGATACCTGTCATTGAGTTGCAGCACGGCGTGATTGGAAAATATCACGTTGCCTATCACTTTGCTGACTTGAATCGAGTGAATCGTTATCTGCCTGATCATGTCTTCTTTTTCGGAGAGTATTGGCAAAAGACAGCGAAATTGCTGGCCGGTATAAATGGCGTTTCCACAGGTTTCCCGATGATGGACGATGCGCGGCAACGGTATGGTGACGCCACACCGGATGAGAAAACGGTCATTTTTTACTCCACCGGATTGGTGGGAAAAGAGTTAAGCCAATTCGCAGTCCGCTTTGCTGATTTGGCCGTCAAAAGCAATTACAAGATTATCTATAAATTTCATCCGTCTGAAAGGTTGTCCTGGCGCCAGCTCTACCCCTGGCTGCTGGAATGCAAAGCCATTACATGCGACGACAGTATTGAGGAGGTCTATTCTTTTTTGGCCAAGGCCCGGCATCATGTGGGCGTAGCCACCATGGTGCTGTTTGAGGCCATTGCGTTTGGCAGAAACGCCTATGTCTATCGGGAGTTGCAAAGCGACTACATGGATGATGCCGTTTCCGGTGGGTATGCCACCGGGTTTCACACAGCCGCAGAACTGCTAAGTATCATTGAGACTTCTGCGACTGGCGGCACTGACCCGAAGGCGGCCGACTATTTTTATCAGGCAAACAGCCGGGAAACCATACTGCAAGAATTGGCGCGCATCATAAACAAGCAGCCGCACTGAAAAGTGCCGCAAGCCGCACTGTGGCGGGGTGGTATCGAAAACCGACCAGCCAGCGGCTTTATCGGACGCTTCCTGAATCCCAAAAACTCCCAAAACTTGTCAAATACCCTTTTGCTATGCTACAATATGACAAAAGAAAGCCCCTGGCCTGTGGGGAAATCGGGATGGAAACAGTCCGCTTATGACCCATTTGCTTCTTGGTGCCAAACGATTTGATACGAACGGGGAAGATGATGATGTCGGATATCCTGGTCACCGGCGCCGACGGGTTTATCGGCAGCCATTTAACTGAAGAATTAGTGCGAAAAGGCCGGCGTGTGAAGGCCTTTGTTTATTATAATTCCTTTGGTTCCTGGGGTTGGCTCGATACCCTTTCACCCCAGGTAAAAAAAGAAATTGAGATTTTTGCCGGCGACATCCGCGACCCCAACGGCGTGCGCAAAGCAGCCGAAGGCGTGTCACTTGTCTATCATTTGGCGGCTTTAATCGCCATCCCCTTTAGCTATCATTCCCCCGATTCTTATGTGGATACCAATATCAAAGGCACTTTGAACGTATTGCAGGCAGCCCGGGATTTAGACATCGGCCGGGTGTTGGTGACCTCCACATCGGAGGTGTATGGCACCGCCCAGTATGTGCCCATTGATGAAACGCATCCTTTCCAGGGGCAGTCACCCTATTCCGCCACTAAAATTGGCGCCGACAGGCTGGCGGAAAGTTTTTGGCGCAGTTTTAATACCCCTGTTACCATTGTGCGTCCTTTCAATACCTATGGTCCCCGCCAGTCCGCCCGGGCAGTTATTCCCACCGTCATCACCCAACTGCTGGCCGGGCAAACCCAAATTCATTTGGGGGCGCTGTCCCCCACCCGGGATTTTAACTATGTGAAAGATACGGTGGCGGGCTTTTTGGCCATTGCGGCTTGTGACGCCGCCGTTGGCGAAGAGATAAACATTGCCACCGGCGAAGAAATATCCATTGGTGAGCTGGCTGCCGAGCTGGTGGCCCAAATCAACCCTGCCGCGCAAATTGTATGTGACGAAGAGCGCCTGCGCCCGGAAAACAGCGAAGTCAACCGGCTTTTAGGCTCCAGCGAAAAACTGCGCCGCCTGACCGGCTGGGCGCCAAAATATACATTGCAGCAGGGCCTGGCCGAAACGATTGAATGGCTCAAAGATAATTTAAACCGTTATAAAACCGATATCTACAATTTATAGGAGAATTTGTGATGGCTTCTTTGATTCCGCTGTCGGTGCCCAACTTACATGGAAACGAACAAAAATATATGGACGACGCCATTGCCAAGGAATGGGTATCCACCGGCGGCGACTACATTAACCGTTTGGAAGAGCATTTGGCCGCCTATGTCCACGCACCCGATGCCGTGGCCTGTCAAAGTGGTACGGCGGGGCTGCATTTGGCGATGTTGGCCGCTGGCCTTGGCCCCGGGCAGGAGATACTGGTGCCCACCCTGACCTTTATTGCGTCTGTGAATCCGGTGATGTATGTCGGTGCACAGCCTGTATTTATGGATTGCGACGATTCGCTGTGTATGGATTTAGACAAGTTGGAGCAGTTTTGCCGGGAAGAATGCGTGCAAAAAGCGGGCAAGCTGTATAACCGCACGTCCGGCAACCTTGTGGCTGCCATTTTGATTGTTCACATTTTTGGCAATTTGGCTGACATGGACCGTCTGCTGGCCATTGCCAGTCAATACGGCCTTTTGGTCATTGAAGACGCCGCCGAGGCCCTGGGCAGCTTTTGGACCGGGGGCGGTTGCGCTGGAAAATATGCCGGAACGGTGGGAGATATTGGCATATACTCCTTTAACGGCAATAAAATTATTACCACCGGCGGCGGCGGCATGGTGGTCGCCAAAAGCCAAAAGGTGCTGGATCATATTCGCTATTTGTCCACACAGGCAAAGGACGACCCGTTCCGCTTTGTCCACAATCAAGTGGGTTACAACTACCGAATGACCAATATCCAAGCCGCTTTGGGCGTGGGGCAAATGGAGCAGTTGGAAACATTCATTGAAACGAAGACCCGTAATTTCGCATTGTATAACGAGCTGGGCATAGCCCTTATCCCTTTCCGACCCGACACGCGGCCCAACTATTGGTTTTATTCCCACCTCTCCCCCAATCGGGATGCTTTGATGGAACATTTGGAGAAATGCCAAATCCAAGTGCGCCCCATTTGGCATTTGATTCATGCCCTGCCCCCTTACCGCGCCTGCCAGGCTTACCGTATCCAGGCGGCACAGACCTATTGGGAGCAGGTGGTGAACTTGCCTTGCAGCACCAATTTGCCGGAAGCCGACGTGCGCAAAGTGGCAAACGCCATTTTGGAATTTGAACAAAAGGCGGCGATAAAATGAATGCGCTGAGCCTCTTTTCCATTCTGCCCACAACGCCCATTGCACAAGCGATGCAGGCAATTGATCAAAACGGTTTTGGCATTGTCTTTTTGGTGGATGGAACGCAAATGGTCGCCACCCTAACCGACGGCGACATCCGTCGGCATATTTTGCGAGGCGGAGACTTAAATGCGCCGGCACAAAGCATTGCCAACCCGCAGTTTAAATGTGCCCGCAGCGACCAGACCCCGGCCGAAATGGAGCTGCTGCTGCAAAAATGGAGCATCTACGTGCTGCCGGTGTTGGATCAGTACGGGCAGCTTGTCGATGTTTTTTCATTGCAAAAAAAAGAAAGGCTGGCGAAAGAAGCGCTGCGGTTGCCGGTCGTTATTCAGGCAGGGGGTAAAGGTACCCGACTTTACCCCTATACAAAAGTGCTGCCCAAACCTTTGATTCCCATTGGGGACCTGACCATCACCGAACACATCATCAACCAATTTTGGGGCTACGGCTGCCAGGATTTCACCATGATTTTGGGGCACAAGCGCAATATGATCAAGGCTTACTTTGCCGATGAAAACCCGGATTATCATGTCCACTTTGTAGATGAGCTGGAGCCCATGGGAACAGGCGGCGGGCTGAGCCTTTTGCGGGGCAAGATAGACGGGACATTTTTTATGACCAACTGCGATGTGCTTGTTTTTGCCGATTACAGCGATATCTTGCACCACCACCGCAGCCAGAAGAATATGGCTACCGTTGTGTGTGCCCAGAAGTCGGTTACGATGCCCTATGGCACCCTGGAGGTGGATGGCAACGGGCGGCTGACGGCTGTGCAAGAAAAGCCCAGCTTTTCTTTCCTCACCAACACCGGCTTATATTTGCTGGAACCCGAATTTTTAAATTATGTGCCCGATGGGAAGTTCATCCACATGACCGACTGCCTGCAGGCGTGCGTTGACGACGGCAAGCCTGTGGGGGTTTATGCCATAAGTGAAGACCGGTGGTCAGACATGGGCCAACCGGAAGAGATGGAAAAAATGCGGGAGAAATTGGGTATATGATAAAGCCTTTTGAGAAGCTGTTGCTGTTGGGGGCCGGCGGGCACTGCCGGTCTGTATTGGCCTGCCTGGATCAAGCCCGGTACGCGCAAATAGGGATTGTCGACCAAGCGCCGAACGATGGGCGCGAAATCATGGGTGTACCCATAGTGGGCGGCGACGACGATTTGCCAAGGTTGCAAACGGAAGGTTTCACCAGCGCTTTCATTACCCTGGGCAGTGTGGGCGACCCCGGTAACCGGATGCGGTTGTACCGGCTGGCCAAAGCCCTTGGCTTTGCCTTTCCCACCATCATTGATGCCACGGCCATTGTGGCCGGCGGGGTACAATTGGGTGAAGGTACATGGATTGGCAAAGGGGCGATCGTCAACACCGGCGCCAGCTTGGGCGCCTGCTGCATTGTAAACAGCGGCGCGGTCATTGATCATGACTGCTGTATCGGGGATTTTTGCCATATCGCACCCGGCGTTACCCTGTCTGGCAATATCACCGTCGGCAGTGAAAGCCACATTGGCGCGGGCAGTACCGTCATACAGAACTTATCCATTGGGGAAAAGACTGTCATTGGCGCCGGCAGCGTGGTGACAAACAATATATCTGCCAGTTGTGTGGCGTTTGGCAACCCCTGCAAAGTGCAGCAAAAGAAGGTAACAGGGAGAGAATAAGACGATGGCAGTATTAGTGATTGCCGAGACGGGCGTCAACCATAACGGTGATTTAAAACTGGCCCGCCGGCTGATTGAAGCGGCGGCGGGGGCCGGCGCTGATGTCGTCAAATTCCAGACTTTCAGCCCTGATCGCCTCGTCTCCAAAACAGCGGCCCAGGCCGAATACCAGCAAAAAAACGCGCCCAATGAAACCCAGTATCAAATGCTTAAAGCGCTGGCCCTGCCGTCTGATGCTTTTGCCCAACTGGCCGCGAATTGCAGCGCCTGCCACATTGGATTTGCCTCCTCCCCTTTTGACAGGGAGGATATCGATATTCTGGCTGGATTGGATATGCCCTTTTGGAAAATTCCCTCCGGCGAAATCACAAACCTGCCGTACCTTCTCAAAATCGCCCAAACAGGCAAGCCGGTGATTCTCTCGACCGGTATGAGCGAGCTTGAGGAGATCAAAATAGCGGTAAATATCCTGCGCGAAAATGGAGCGGGAGAGATCACCGTACTTCACTGCAACACGGAATATCCTACACCGTTTGAGGATGTAAACCTGCGTGCGATGGAGACCCTTCGCAAAGAACTGGATGTGCCGGTGGGATATTCCGACCACACGCCCGGCATTGAAGCGGCGATTGCCGCCGTGGCCATGGGGGCGATCGTGATTGAAAAACACTTCACCATGGATAAAACAATGGAGGGCCCCGATCACAAAGCGAGCCTGGAACCCGACGAGCTGGCCGCCATGGTGCGCGCCATTCGCCATATTGAAAAAGCGATGGGCAGCGGTGTGAAGGCTCCTTCGTCTTCTGAACTGAAGAACAGACCTGTGGCCCGCAAAAGCATTGTGGCTAAGCACGCCATTCAAAAAGGCGAACTGCTGACCGAAGAGAATATAGCTGTTAAGCGCCCGGGCACCGGCATTTCGCCCATGCGCTGGTTTGAAATATTGGGTACGACCGCCGTTCGAAATTTTGCGGAAGATGAGATGATTGAAGAATGAAAAACATCTGCGTCGTCACCTCCACCCGCGCCGACTACGGCCTTTTAAAGCCGTTGCTGTTCCGGCTGGATGCTGAGCCGCAATTGGCCCTGCGTCTGGTGGTGACCGGCGCCCACCTGCGCCCCGAATTTGGGTTGACGGTGGAGGAAATTGAGGCCGACGGGCTGCCGATTCACCGGCGCATTCCCATTCAGGAGATGATGGATACCCCTGCTGCCATCTCCCGCACCATGGCCAATGCCCTGGCCGGATTTGCCGATTATTTTGCCGAGCACCGCCCCGACCTGTTGCTGGCGTTGGGGGACCGGTATGAGATGGAGGCCGTTTGCTGCGCCGCTTATAACGCCCGTATTCCCATTGGGCATATTTCCGGCGGCGAACTGACCGAAGGGGTGGCCGACGACGGTTTTCGCCACGCGATCACCAAAATGAGCGTCTTGCACTTTACCGGTTGCGAAGCGTACCGCAGGCGGGTCATTCAGCTGGGTGAACAGCCGGACACGGTTTACAATGTAGGGGCGTTGGGTGTCGAAAATATTTTGCGCGCGCCCCTTTTGTCCCGGGCGGAGCTGGCCCAAGATTTAGATTTTTCCATCGAGGACGAACCCTACGCCGTCGTTACCTTGCATCCTGTATTGGCCGCAGATGCCGGCGAAATGGTAGAGATTCACGAGCTGATGGCGGCGTTGGATGCATTCCCTTCCCTGCGGCTGATCATTACCAAGGCCAATGCCGACGCCGGCGGACAGGAGATAAACCGGCTTTGGGAGGCATACGCCGCCCGCAGAAGCAACTGTCTTTTGGTTGCCTCCCTGGGGATGAAGCGGTATCTTTCCGCGCTGAAATACGCCCAAATGATGATTGGCAATTCTTCCAGCGGTATTTTAGAGGGGCCGGCATCCAGGATTCCCACCGTAGACATTGGCGACCGGGAACGGGGGCGGATGGCCGCCGACAGCGTGATTCATTGTGACCCCGACCGGGAGGCCATTATCACCGCCATGCGCAAAGCCCAAACTGCCGAATTTCAAGCCGTTGCCAAAAATGTAGTCAATTTATACGGCGACGGCGACACCTCCCGCCGCATTGTAGAAATGGTAAAAGAGCGGCTGGCAGCAGGCCTGTGCCTGGAAAAGAAATTTTATGACATTGCATTTGAGGTGAAGCCGTGAAGCACCTGGCTGTCATTCCCGCCCGCAGCGGATCAAAAGGATTGCCGGACAAAAACATCCGGCTTTTGGGCGGACTGCCCCTTTTGGCCCATTCGATTATTTGCGCCCAAAAGGCGGCGCTTTTCGACGAAATTTTTGTCTCCACCGATTCCTCTACTTATGGGGACATCGCCTTGCAGTATGGCGCCTCGGTGCCTTTTTTGCGGGCGCCGCAGCTGGCCACCGACACCGCTTCCACCCTGGATGTGATGCGGGACACATTGGCGCAGTACCGCGCCATGGGCCGCGATTTTGACACGTTGGCCATTTTGCAGCCCACCTCTCCCCTACGCTTACCCGCAGATTTGCAGGGTGCTTTTCGCTTATTTAAAGAGAAGAACGCAAACGCGGTGGTAAGCGTTTGCAAACCGGCCCACTCCCCTTTGTGGTGCGGCCAACTGCCCGATGACTTATCCTTGGACAGGTTTCTTTCCGACAAGGTCAAAACGATGCCCCGGCAAAAAATGCCCGCGTTTTACCAAGTAAACGGCGCTGTTTACATCATCCGTAGCGCCTATATAGAGGAAAGCTCCGACCTGTACGCGCCGGGCTGCTTTGCGTATATTATGCCGAAGGAACGCTCGCTGGATATTGACGACGAGCTGGATTTTTGGATGGCGGAAGCGATTTTCGACCACCTGAATTCCCGTTAAAAAAGATGAGTTCATCGCGGAATCCAGCTGTCCACCCGCATTTGCGCTAATCCTTGTATACCAGCCACACCTGACTGGAATTGGTACGACCACGATCCGGCAGATGCGCAAAACGAATTGTCTGCCGAATTGTCTGCAATGTACTTTTCATTTCATCCCCCTCGGAGAGTGGAGGGGGTTCGTGGGGGGACTTTGGTAGAATGTCAAGTCAAGTGCAACACTTGGAGAAGAAGACATCGGCGGGAGAAAGCCAGCCAAGGCATTTTCTGGGGCGAGAGTTGATAAGGTAAAGAACAGTGTCGAGATATTCTTGATCAACAGCCAAGAAACTGGTG
>JAVBNO010000069.1:0-6821 GCA_031551485.1 Oscillospiraceae bacterium | reverse complement strand
CTCAGCCGCGCGTTTCCCGCGCACCTGTGCCCTCGCCCTAAGGATGGGGGCAAGGGTAAACCATGGGGTTTCCCCAAAAAATGTTTTTGCATACTTTTTGCGCCAAAAAGTATGGGCCCGGCGCAGCCCAAGCGACAGGCTATATCCCTGCCGGAGCGGCTGTGCGTTTACTCACTTCTATTTGTTATTGGCACTAATTTTTTATGCGCCTGTCGCTCGTCAAAACTGTTTTTCTGCCAGGCCCGTCGCGGCCTGAGCGACACGCTATATCCCTGCCGGAGAGACTGCGCGTCTACTCCAATTCTATATTGATATCAGTACCAGCCCTTTTTCTCTTTATCCCGCAAGCGCCTCCACTTTGCGCCGTGGCGGCATGCTTTTGGCAAATTGGCTAATCGTAGTTTTGCAGCAGCGTGGTGTAATATGCCACCGCTTTTTCCAGCGCCGCCACATCCAAATTTTCGTTAAGGGCATGGGCGCTGGCCAGCTGCTGGGGGTTCATGGCCAAGGGAACAAACCGCAGCACCGTGTCACAAATGCGGGTGTAATGCCGGGCATCGGTACCCGCCAGCATAATATAGGGAATGATGGGCAGCTTGGCACCAAAGACCGTCTTGATGGCATTTATGGCCTGGGCATAGGCTCGGGAGGCCGTGTTGGCGCTGGGGCAGACGTCGTAGCCCCGAATCAGGCTGCCCTCCACTTTATATTTGGCGGCAATGCGCAGCAGCTTGTGGATCGAGGCGTTCATGCTGTCAAAGGGCATAAACCGCAAATTGGCGGTGACAGTGGCCGTTTCGGGAATGACGTTGGCCCCTTCGCTGCCCGAGGCCTGGGTGAACACACAGGTGCTTTGCACCATCGCGCCGGCCATTCCCCCCATATGGGCCATGACATATTTGGCCGCCGGGCCAAACAGCCACAAATTGCCCAATATGAAACGATAGGGGAAATTCATCATTGGGGCCATTAGGCGGTACATCCGCCGCACTTCGGGAATGATCCGCTTTTTAAAGGGGCTGCGGGTTTCCACATGGCGGATGAAAGCGGCCAGCCGGGCCAGCGGCGTATGGCGAAAAGGGGTGCTGGCGTGGCCGCCGGGGGAATGGGCGGAAAAGAGCACATTGGCCCTTCCCTTTTCCAAAATGCCCACCATGGCCGCCGCCGAGGAAACCCCCGGCAAAAGGCTGCCCATAACGGCGCCCCCTTCGTCCATGACAAGGTCGAGGCGTACCCCCATTTGCGCAAGATAATCGACAGTCAAAACAGCACCGTCGCCGGTAATTTCTTCGTTGTAGGAGGAGGCAATGTAAATATCCCGCTGGGGTACAAAGCCTTTTTCCAGCAGCCGCTCTGCCGTTTCCAGAATGGCGCACAGGGCCCCCTTGGTGTCCACCGTGCCCCGTCCCCAGATTTTGCCCCCGGCAATGGTCCCGCCAAAGGGCGGGTAATCCCACCGGTTTTCCGACGGCGCCTCCACCACATCCATATGGGACATCAGCAATATCGGGCGTTTGGGGTTGGTCTGCTTCTTTGGCGCGGGCGGCGAGGCCCAGTGAAAAAGCAGCGCCCCCGGCCCGATGATATGCCGGGTGGTTTTTTGATGCAGCAGCGGATATAGTTCCTCCAGCAGGGCATGAAAGCGGTAAATCTGGCTGTAATCGTCGCTGTCCCGGTGGCTGACGGTGGGAATTTGCACCATCCGCGAAAGGTGTTGGGCCGCCCGGGGCGCGTCGTCGTCACGATAATCGGGCATTTCGTCCGCCTGTTCTTTTTCGCCATCCAGCGGGTTGTGCCGACCCATGACAATGGCATTGACAAAGGCCACCAGCAACAGGGCGGCCAAAAGGCCGACAACGCCCAGCCCAATCCACATGACCACACCGTTCCCCCCTTCCCCAATGCCGTGACATACCGCAGAACAGACAAAGATAAACTGGAAATATTATAGCAGTTTTTCCCGCAAAAAGCGAGAAAGCGTATTTACAATTGGCCGCTTGTGTATTATACTCGTAATAATTAAGATTGCGGGGTGTGTTGGTGTGCCAAAGGCCAAAAGTAAGCAGCATTTACAAAAACAAAGCTGTTAGCCTTTTTTACGGTTTTTCCGTGGAGAAGGCTTCTTTTTTTGTGGGTCGGCTTTTTGCGGTGTATACAGCCGTCCCGGCATTTGGGCATACGTTTGGCAGGCACAATATCCCGGCAAAGAACAGGAGAGTGAATGAAAAATGATTGACGGCAAAAAGACGCTGTTGGGCGTCCAGCACCTATTCGCCATGTTTGGCGCAACGGTTCTTGTGCCCGCACTGACCGGTTTAAATCCTTCGGTGGCATTAATTTGCGCCGGGCTTGGCACGTTGGCCTTTCACTTCATTACCGGCCACAAAGTGCCCGTGTTTTTGGGTTCCAGTTTTGCTTTTATCGGGGCGATACAGGCCATTACGGTGGTGGGTACCGCCGCCGACGGCACTTTGAATTTTGACCCCGGCCGCATTCCCATTGCCCAGGGGGGCATTATTGTGGCCGGCCTGATTTACGTGGCCCTTAGCTTCGTGGTGGCCGCCGCAGGCCCCGCCCGGGTCAAAAGCTTTTTCCCGCCGGTGGTGACCGGTCCTGTCATTGTGGTCATCGGCCTGAGCCTGGCACCTGTGGGCATCAGCATGGCTGCCACCAACTGGTGGGTGGCAGCCATTGTGCTGGTTACCATTGTGGTGGTCTCTATTTTTGCCAAAGGCTTTTTCAAACTGGTGCCTATTTTAATCGGCCTTGTCACCGGCTATGTCGCTTCCCTTCTTTTTGACGCCGTGAACCTTTTCCCCCAAAAGCTCATTGACCTGTCCGCCATCCAAAGCGCCCCCTTGCTCAGCCCCATCTGGCGTTTTGACGGCGGGTTCTTCTCGTTGCCGGTTTTCGACCTGGCGGCCATTCTTCTAATTGCGCCGGTGGCCTTTGTCACCTTTATGGAACACATTGGCGATATCACCACCAACGGTTCGGTGGTGGGCAAAGACTTTTTTAAAGACCCGGGCCTGCACAAAACATTGCTGGGCGACGGCGTGGCCACCGCTTTGGCCGGTTTTTTAGGCGGCCCGGCCAACACCACCTATTCCGAAAACACCGGCGTGCTGGCGGTAACAAAAGTGTACGACCCCTTTGTCATTAAAATTGCTGCCGTGCTGGCCATCATCCTGGGCGTTGTCGGCAAGTTTGGCGCTGTGCTGTCCACCATTCCCAACGCGGTAAAAGGCGGCATGTCGGTGGTGCTGTTCGGCATGATTGCCGCCGTGGGCATTCGCACATTGGCCGAGGCGGAGCTGGACTTCACCCACAGCCGCAACTTAATTATTGTCGCTTTAATTTTGGTGTTCGGTCTTGGTTTAAGCAGCGGCGTTACCCTGTTCGGCATTAACTTTTCCGGCTTGTTCATCGCCGTGCTGGTAGGCGTGCTGGCCAACAAACTGCTGCCCCAAAGTGTGTAGCAAAAGCATAGCGGTTAAATGATATCATGTTCGTGACGCGTTCTTTTCGCCGTTCCGGCGGGAACCGTCCGACACTGCGCAATAGCAAACCACCCGCTTCATAAGCGGGTGGTTTTTCTGTAGCAGGCGCAGCCCTTGTTTACCAGCCACCTCTTAACCCTTATCCCACAAGGCTAGACGTTTTCTGCGTACCTATGCCCTCGCCCTAAGGATGGGGCGGCTGCATCTCTGCATCACTGTTATGCCTCACTTTTATATTTATATCGGTACCAACTTCTTTTCTATTCGTCACGGTTTGCACCCCAATACAGACCCAAAACCGTCCTCCCCAAAGGTCGGGCGTTTCCTGCGCACCTATTCCCTCGCCCTAAGGATGGGGTATGGGGAAACCATGTGGGTTCCCCCAGAAAATGTTTTTGCATACTTTTTGCGCCAAAAAGTATGAGCCCGTCGCGGCTCGAGCGACATGCCATATCTTTGCCGGTGCGGCTGTACGTCTACTCTAAGTCTATATTTATATCGGTGCCAAGCTTTTTCTTCTTCATCGCGAAAACGCTTTTGCACTTCGCGGCTATAAACCGACAGGAGGCCTAAACAACAAAAGAACGCCCAACAATGGGACGTTCTTTTGTTTGTATAATCCCGACATCATTCCATGCTGTCAATACAGTCGGGGTACCATTCGATCGCTTTTTTTATCGCCCGCCGGGGGTTCATGCCCCGGCCCGCCAACGCCACAAGCACGCCGGTATTGGGGGGCGCTTCTTTGGCCCACGGCACAATATTGATTTGCGGCCCGACACAGTCCACATAATAGAGCCCGTCGGCCAAACAGACAAAGCCTTTCAGCCGGTAAGTATCCTCCACAAACAGTTTGATGAAGCCCTCCAGCTGGGGGCGGGTCATGCGGCTGTTGATGGTGACGGCATTTTTTTGCAGCGTCAGGTCTTTGTCGTGGGGGTCTTCCTCGCCGCTTGGCTGGCGGCCCAGCGCCTTAAGCCAGGCGGGGTCAATTTGGCCAAAGGTAGTTTCGTGGATGACGGCGGCGGGGTAACGCTCCTGAATCAGCGCGCGAACCTCGGCAATTTGTTCCGGCGTGGCAAGGTCTGTTTTATTAATAAGGATGATATCGCTGACAGCCAGCTGCTTGGCGCACACCCGGGCTGTGGCGAGCACTTTGTGAAAGCGCAGGGCGTCCACAATGCAGATAGCCCCTTTATAGCAAAAGTCCTTGTAACGCGGGTCGGCCAGAATTTTGCCGATGGCGGTGGGATCGGACAAACCGGAAGCCTCCACCACCACCGCTTCCGGCGGGTTTTGCAAAATGTTCTCCAGCACGTTTTCAAATTGATCAAAGCGGCAGGAGCAGAAGATGGAACCGTTGTTGACCTCGCTGAGCACGGCATCCACCCCTTGCAAAAGGACGCTGTCCACCCCCACGGCGCCAAATTCATTGATGAGGATATGAAGGCGCTTGGGCGCCAAAATCCGGATGAAATTTTGCAGGCAGGTGGTTTTGCCCGCTCCCAAAAATCCGGTGAGTAAATAGAAATCAATCATAGCTGCACCCTCTAGAGCACTTTTTCAATGGCGGCGTTCAGCTCCTCTTTGCTGGGGATAATGGAGGAGAAAGCCAGCTGGCCGTTAATATAGATGCTGGGCAGATTTTTGACGCCCATTTTTTTGCACCGGGCAATGTTCTCTTTCAGCGTAAATTTATATTCAATCATGTCGATTTTATCGCCGTAATACTCTTTGGCTACATCGGCAGCCCCCATCATATAAGTGCAGGCGGCGCAGGTGGCCGAGTCCAGCGTAAACACTTCCACAAAGGGTCTGGCCAAATGGGCGTAATCGGGCAGTTCCACCTGGATGTCGTCCTCCACCGCCACATAATTTTTCAGCATCTCCCGCACTTCGGCGGGCTGTAAGACGGCGTGGGAGACGGCAATGGCGTTTTCAACAGGCACATCATAGGGCATGTCGCAACCCGGGGCGATAATCAGATTGCGGTGGTCGTCAATGCTGTCTATGAGGTCGATGACGCATTTCATATTGTCCTGCTGGGTGCCGTGCAACATGACCGATGTTAAGGGAATGTTACCGCCCACTGTGATATTGTACCGGTCGGCAATTTTTTTGGCGGCGGGCAAATCCACATTCTCATCCACCGAAAGGGAATCGGGACAGGTCTGGCACATGACCTCGATGTTGCGGGTGGCGTCGCCGCAGACAAAGAAGGAGGAAAAGGTCTTTCTTTCCCGCAGGTGGTCGAACAGGGTGGTATAGGGCTGGGTGAGGAAGGTTTCAAAGTGGGCCGCCGAGATTTGGGAGACCAGCGGGTCCACAATGGCAATGACATCCATGCCCGCGTCGATATACAAGTCGGCGACGGCTTTATCTACCTCCATGCAATAGTTGAGAAGACCGGTGACAAATTCTTCGTCGTCGTACATATCCATGAAAATGTCGTTGCCCCGCAGATGGGACGCCAGAGTGAAGGGGCCGCACACCAAGCCATAGAGGGCGGTGGTATTCCCAAACGCTTCTTTCATTCTGCGCATGACTGACAAAATCATGGGCAGACGGCCGTCCTCCGCCTTGGGCACCGTGCAAATGCAGGGCACAACGGCGGTTTCCGCCAGCGGATGGGTTTTGACCGAAGGCGGGCAGTTGTCCACCCACACCAAATCGCACCCCAGAATTTCCGCCTCTACCTGCAAATCGAAAAGTACCGGCTGGCCGTGGGGTTTGTAAAGCTTGTTGACTTCCGAAAGGGCGGCAAACAGCACATCCCCATCGGTCAGTACTTCAATGGCATTTTTGCCAATAAGCTTGCCGGCGTGGACACCTGCAAAAGGCACCCAGGGCAGTGTATCCGTCTTTTCGTGCCGCAGCACGCTGAACAATATTTCTTTGGGCGTAGCCATACATCCATCTCCTTATCTGCGTTTTTGAGCCGTGTATTCACTTTTATTATACGCGCAGGCGGCTTTCTCTTCTTGTGGATATGCATGATTTTTGGTAAAAATATACGCAAATGAAAAGTAGTCCTTACTTACGATCCACACCCAAGCGGCGCTTATACGATTACGATCCGGCAGATGTACAGGGCTAATGTCGCGTCTGCCGTCTGCCGTCTGCAATATACTTTTCATTTTATCCCCCTCGGAGAGTGGAGGGGGACCGTGGGAGAACCTAGGTAGAATGTCAAGTCAAGTGCAACACTTGGAGAAGAAGACATCGGCGGGAGAAAGCCAGCCAAGGCATTTTCTGGGGCGAGAGTTGATAAGGTAAAGAACAGTGTCGAGATATTCTTGATCAACAGCCAAGAAACTGGTG
>JAVBNO010000079.1:0-28270 GCA_031551485.1 Oscillospiraceae bacterium | reverse complement strand
CGGCCCCCCTGTGCCCTCCCCCACCGGAGGGGGGGGGGGCAAACCTTGTGGTTCCCCAAAGAAATTTTTTTGCAGCCTTTTTGCGCCAAAAAATATGGGCCGGTCGCGGCCCAAGCGACAAGCTATATGCCTGCCGGAGCGGCTGCACGCCTGCTCCATTTTGATTCAAGATCGGTACCAAGCTTTTTTCTTCACCCTCTGCACCCCAGATCAGACCCAAAACAGTCTCCCCGTAAGCCTGCGTTTCCTGTGCACCTGTGCCCTCGCCCTAAGGATGGGGCATGGGGAAACCACGTGGTTTCCCTAAAGAAATGTTTTTGCATACTTTTTGCGCCAAAAAGTATGGGCCGGTCGCGGCTCAAGCGACAAGCTATAAGTCTGCCGGAGCGGCTGTACCATTTCTATTTGATATTGGTACCAACGCTTATTTCATCACGAAAGCGCCACTAAACCCTGTGCATAATACATAGATTCCCGATACAAAAAAGGCCGCCTGCGACAGGCGGCCTTTTGCGCGCATTATTTGCGGTAGATTTGCACATAATCGTGGTCGTTCAGGTATTTGATAAGCAGTATGGTAAGGGGGGCTGCCACCAAACCGGCTACCCCGCCCAGTTTGAGGCCCACATACATGGCCATCAAAGTGGCGAGGGGGTGGAGGCCGATTTGATCCCCCACAATTTTAGGCTCGATAATATTGCGGATAACAGTAATGGTAAGATAGAGCGCAAGCAACCCCACCCCCTGGAAAGTATTGCCGGTAAACAGGCTGATAAGCGCCCAGGGGATTAAGAAAGCGCCGCTGCCAATGGCTGGCAAAATATCAAAGATGGCGATAATGGCGGCGATGACAACGAAATATTCCACGCCGATCAACCATAGCCCCAGCGACAGCTCGCCGAAGGTGATGAGCATGATAATAGCATAGGCCTTCAAGAGCCGCCCCAAAGAGGCGATCATATAGTCTTTGGAATCCACAAAGACTGCCCGGATACGATCGGGCATTTGGCGGACAAGAAAACCGGTGATAGGCTGGTAATCCATCGAGATAAGCACAGCAGCGATCAGGGTAAAAATAAGAGTAACCAAAAACATAGGGATACGCTTGGCAATGTCTGTGATGACGCCCACGGTGGTGGAGGATAAAGAGGAGAACATCCGTTCGAAGGCGGCGCCCACAGCGGATAGCGTCGTTTCAATTTGTACCGACGTTTCCGGCGAAACCCGGTATAAGAAGCTAACCAGTGCTTCGTTGGTGTCGTTGAGCAGGGGTTTGACGTTGTTATCGTAAATAGAGGGCAGCCGTCTGAGCAGCTCCACGGTCTGGCTGTATAAAACGCTGCCGACAATCCACACAATAAGCACAATAATCAGATAAAATGTCACCATCGAGACAAGGGCGGCCCATTTGCGGGGCATACCTTTGTTGGTGATAAGCCGAATGAGCGGATTGAGCAGGAAAGCCAAGAACAAACCCAGCACGAAAGGAAGCATCCATCCCAGCAAGTATTTGAAGACAAAAAAGGCGATGGCGCCCACACCGGCGGCAAACAGCACATTGACAAGGAATTTAACTTTACGCTCCTGGGTCATCCGTCCAAGGCCTCCTTTCTCTGTAATCCATCATCAGTATATTAACGCTTCTTTCATAGTATCCTTTCTTATACCATCCTGTCAATATTTTGGGGCGAAAATATACACATCATTCCACTTTGGCACGCATACGCAAAATAAAAATTTAGCCAAATAACACGATGTTGGCACAAATGCCTAAAATATATTGATAATTGAGGAATGTATATAGAAGAAAACATAGAAAAGAGAGAAAAGAAAAGATATTCAAAGTAAACAAGCAATAAACTTAAAATATGAGGAAAAATAGACGGAAAATCAATAATATACCTGTAAACGGCCCTTTTGTCGCGGCATCCATCGGTGATATAGTGTGTTCATATGTGGTACAAAACGTATACCGGGGGTGGAAAGATGACCGAGCGCACAGAAAAATACTATCTGGTGGAGGCGTCCGCGCTGCCGGAAGTATTTACGCGGGTGGTAGAGGCCAAAAAACTGTTAGCCCAGGGAAAGGCAAAGAATCTCTCGCATGCGGCCGCCCTTTCGGGGCTGTCCCGCAGCGCCTTGTATAAATACAAGGACAGCATTTTTATCTATAACGAAAATATCACCGACAATATCCTGACCTTTTCCGCTTCTCTGGAGGACGAACCAGGGGTGCTGTCGGCAGTGCTGACGGCGTTGTACCGCCACGGGGCCAATGTGCTGACCATCAACCAGAACATACCGGTGGACGGCACGGCCCTTGTGTCTTTTTCAGTGCGGTTTGACCCCGCCCGCCACACCCAGACCGAGCTGGTGGACAGTTTGGGCAAAGTGCACGGTGTGGTGGAAACCCGCATTCTAAGCACCCGTTAAACGTGATTGTGCCAATAAAATGGGGAGGAATATACATTGATTCATATTGCCATTATGGGCCACGGGGTTGTGGGTTCCGGCGTGGCGGAAGTGCTGCTTAAGAATAAAGAAAGCATTGACCGCAAGGCGGGGGACGCCATCAACCTAAAATATATATTGGATTTACGGGATTTTCCCGACACCCCTTATCACGATCGCTTTGTCAAAACGTTTGCGCCTATTGTGGACGATGATGAAGTGAGTATTGTGGTAGAGACCATGGGCGGCCTGAACCCCGCCTATGAATATGTAAAAGCCTGTCTGCAAAAAGGCAAAAGCGTGGTCACCTCCAACAAAGAGCTGGTGGCGGCCAAGGGGGCGGAATTGCTGCGCTTGGCCGCCGAGCAAAACAGCAATTTTCTGTTCGAGGCCAGCGTTGGCGGCGGCATCCCCATCATTCGGCCGCTGCACCAATGCCTGGGCGCCAATGAAATTTATGAAATTGCCGGTATTTTAAACGGCACCACTAATTTTATATTAACCAAGATGATTCGCGAGGGCAGTGACTTTACAAGCGCCCTGAAAGAGGCCCAGGCACTGGGCTACGCCGAGCGGGACCCCACCGCCGACGTGGAGGGACACGACAGTTGCCGTAAAATTTGCATTTTGGCTTCGCTGGCTTTTGGCAGCCATTTGTATCCCGAAAAGGTGCCCACCGAGGGCATTACCGCCCTGACGGCGGAGGATGTGGCCTATGCCGGCAGCTGGGGCGGGGTCATTAAGCTGATTGCCCGTGCCAAAAAGCAGGAGGACGGCAAAGTGTATGCCATGGTCAGCCCTGCCTTTGTGTCGCGGGAAAGCCAATTGGCCAGTGTGGACGATGTCTTCAACGGCATTTTGGTGCGGGGAGACGCCACCGGCGACGTGGTGTTTTACGGCAAAGGCGCAGGCAAACTGCCCACCGCCTCGGCCGTGGTGGCCGATATTATTGACGCGGTGAAAGCGGGCGGCACCATTGCCACCCTCCAGTGGAAAGAAAGCATGGTAAGTCCCATTTGCGACATGACCGCTGCTCCGGTGGCTGCCTATGTCCGGCTGCAAGGGACACAAACCGTCGAGGCGAGCCGGGTGGCGACCGAGGTGTTTGGCGGGGCTCGGCAGTTGGAGCGCCCCGGCAGCCCCGAAGGGGAATTTGCCTTTATCACTGGCGTGCTGACCGAAGCAGCGTTGGTGGAGAAGCTGGCGGCGCTGGAGGGCAAAGGCCTCAAAGTGCTCCAGCGGATTCGTATTGTGGACTGCTAAGCCGGCCGCCCTAATGATTTTTTGCAAGGACGTGGTGTAATCATATGATGCGCATTACCATTCCCGCCACCAGCGCCAACATCGGTTCCGGCTTTGACGCGCTGGGCGTGGCGGTCACAATGTACAACACAGTGAATATAGATGAATATGACGGTGTGGCCATTTCCTGTGACGACAATCTGCCAATTCCCAAAGATGAAAACAATTTGATTTACAAAACGGCCAAATACCTGTACGATCTTTGCGGCAAGCCCCTAAGGGGTCTGCGCATTGAACAGCACAACGGCATCCCCATCGCCAGAGGGCTGGGCAGTTCATCCGCCTGTATTGTGGGGGGACTGTTGGGGGCGAACGAGCTGATGGGAAACCCCATAAGCCACGACGAGCTGATTGCCATTGCCGCCACGCTGGAGGGTCACCCCGACAACGCCACCCCCGCCTTATTGGGCGGCCTTGTGACGGCGGTCATAGAGCAGGGCAAAGTCTATTACGTCAAACAGGAGATTCGGGACGATTTGCGGTTTGTGGCCATCATCCCCGATTTCCCCCTGAAGACATCCAAAGCCCGGGCGGTGCTGCCCAAAGACATTGCCCACAAAGACGGTGTTTACAACTTATCTCGGGCGGCGCTGATGTCGGTCTCCCTCTATTCCGGCAACTACCAGAATTTGCGCGTGGCGGCAGAGGACCGGCTTCACCAGCCCTACCGTCTTTCTCTGATTGCGGGGGCGGAAAAAGTGATGGAGGCCTGCTACGCCAACGACGCCTATGCCGCCTACATCAGCGGGGCGGGTTCTACCCTGATGGCCATTGTCCACCGGGACAACGAAACGTTTGTGCCAAAACTGGCGGCGGCGCTGGACAGTATGGGGCTTGGCGGTTGGCGGCTAGAGCGGTTGGCCATTGACAACCAGGGCGCGAAAATAGAAAAAGTGTAAAACGCGGCAGTGCCGCATGGATAGCGATATAACCCAATCTGATTGAACGGGGGTCCTTTGATGAGTTTGATTGTACAAAAATTTGGTGGGACGTCGGTGGCCAACGCAGAGCGCATTTTGAATGTGGCGCGCATTGTTACCGATACCCGCGCCCAGGGGTATAGTGTGGTGGTCATTGTGTCCGCCCAAGGCGACACCACCGACGACCTGATCGCCAAAGCCCGAGAAATTAATCCCAATGCTTCCAAGCGGGAGATGGATGTGCTGTTGAGCTGCGGTGAACAGATGTCCATGGCGCTTTTGGCAATGGCCATTGAGAAATTGGGCTTTGCCTGCAAATCCCTTACCGGGTGGCAGGCGGGCTACCGCACCAGCTCTACCCACGGCAGTTCCCGCATCCACAACATTGACAAAGAGCGGTTGACCAACGAGCTGGATAATGGCAATATCATTATCATTGCCGGGTTCCAGGGCATTAACAAGTACGACGACATCACTACTCTGGGCCGCGGCGGTTCCGACACCAGCGCCGTGGCGGCAGCGGCGGCCCTGGGCGCCGATTTATGCCAAATTTTCACCGATGTAGACGGGGTATATACCGCCGATCCGCGCATTGTCAAAGACGCCCGAAAACTGGACGAAATCAGTTACGACGAAATGTTGGAGCTGGCAAGCCTTGGGGCCCAGGTGCTGAACAACCGGTCGGTGGAGATGGCGAAAAAGTTCAATGTAAATTTAGAAGTGATATCCAGCATCACACGCAATCACGGCACCAAGATTAAGGAGGTTACGAATGTGGAAAAAATGCTGATTAAGGGCGTGGCCCGGGATAATAACGTGGCCCGCATTTCCATTGTGGGCGTGCCCGATCAACCCGGTGTGGCCTATAAAATATTTTCGACGCTGGCAGCCAAGAAAATTAACGTAGACATCATCCTGCAATCAGTGGGCCGCGAAAATACCAAAGACATCAGCTTTACCGTGTCCCGGGATCATATGAAGCAGGCCGTGGAGGTTTTGGAGGAGGTGCGCGCCGCCCTCAATGCCAAAGAGATTGTGGCCGACGACCGTGTGTCCAAGGTGTCCATTGTGGGGGCGGGTATGCAGAATCATTCCGGCGTGGCGGCCACCATGTTTGACGCGTTGGCCGAAGCCAACATCAATATCCAAATGATTTCGACCAGCGAAATTAAAATTTCGGTGCTGATTGATATTGCCGATTCTGACAAAGCTGTCAATGCCATCCACGAGAAATTTGTGGGTATGATTTAGCTTGCTGCGGGAAATGAATAAAAAGGAGCAAGCGCAGGAAAAGGCTATACAAACGATACTAAAATAGTATCGTTTTGTGGTTAAATTTCGTTGTTTTGTGACCGGGGAAACAGTTGAACTGGGGGCTGCTGCTTTGTTATAATGATGACGAGCAGTGGCCCCATCTTGGTATACACCGGCAGTCACAAGGTGAAGGGGGAAGTACCATGTGCAAGAACATGATGCGCAAGCAAATTGGTTTCGTTTGTATTTGCGGCACAATGATGCTGGCGCTGGCGGCCTGCGGTTTGCAGACGGCGCCTTCTTCCGGCAGCGAATCACTTTCCATATCCACCTCGGATGCGGCGATATCCTCATCGGACATCACGCCGGAATCCGCTTCTGCTCCTGCCGATTCATCGCAGACGGCCCTGTTAAACCCGGCAGTATCCGGCACTGACAATTCGACCCCCGCCCGGGTGCATATTCCTGGCGACTATTCGGACTGCTTTAACAACTACGCCAAGACCCGTGCCATGGCGGACGATATGATGGCCTACTTCCACAAAGATGTGTCTCCCGACGCTTATGGCGGTATTTACACCGATATCATGGCGGCACCAAACGAACCCTACGGCATCAGCCGGGTGCACGTGTGGGTGGCCAACCAGCGGGTCGTGGAAACAGCCCTGGAGGCTTATCCCTGGGAAAAGCCGGAAGACATTATTTTTTATGAGACAGCCTGCTCCCTTTATGACATGAATAAAGTCATCGCCGATGTGGGGAAAATGCCCATTAGCAAAAGCGAAGGCTTCAGCACCTGGGTGGACGAAGAAAAAAACAAATTGCATATTGTTATGATGAATGAAAGCTCCAAAGCCGATTTAGAGGCGTTGCATGCGTACGTAGCAGGATGTCGTATCAAGGATTACATTGAAGTAAGTGTATACCGTACTACAAATCCCGTCACATAGGCAAAGCCCATATCAAAGGGCCGCGGAGTTTTGAATTCCGCGGCCCTTTTAATATGCGATAAACAGCAAAGTCAGATGGATTGCACGGCCGGAGGCGACACCGGCGACATGGCGGTTTGACCGCCGTAGACTTTGGAATAGGCCTTGTAAATATCGTTGATTTGGATACTGCCGTCCGCGCAATACCACATTACCCCGGCGCCCATTTGTGCGGCAAGCTGCCGTCCGCTTTCCAAATCCATCAAAAAGAGAGCGGTGGACAAAGCATCCGCCTGCCCCGAGTCGGGAAGAATGACGCTGACCTGGTGGTAAAGTTGGCCGGGCATGAGGGTCTTGCCATCGATGATGTGGTGCATCCGTACCGATTGAACCATGTAATACCGTTGGTAATCACCGCTGGAGACAACGGACATGTTGTTGATAAATACCGTGTCCACCGGTTCTTCCGCCGGATTAAGGGGGTTGCCGTTGGGATCCTGGATGCCGATGCCCCAATGGGCCCGTTCATCCATTGGCTTGCCCGACGCCCGCACATTGCCCCCGGCGCTGATAATAAAGGATGTAAAGCCTTTGGCTTCCAGTTCTTTGGCCACAATTTCGGTGGCGTAACCTTTGGCGATAGCCCCTACATCCAACAGCATATCCGGGTCGGCCAGATAGACCGTTTTGGCTTCGGCGTCAATTTTCACGTTGCCAATGTCCATATGGTGGCCGGCGACAATAAGGTCGGTGTGGTTTGGCAAAGTGGCGTTGGTGCTGTCATGCTGGTATTGGTCAATAGCCCCCTGCCACAAGGACAAAAGGCTGCCCATGGCAATGTTGACGGCGCCGTCCGTCCGGTTGTACCAATCCAAACCAAACTGCAGCAGATCAATTAGGGTGTCATCTACTTTAACAGGCTCTTTGCCCGCATGGTCATTGATGGTTTTGATATTGTTGACCCCTGCGTATTCATAGTAACGGTCAAACAGCTGATGCAGCTCTTCAAACCGCTGGCGCGTATACTGGGCGTAGGTGTCAAAGGTGTCCTGGTTGTTTGTATACCCCACCAATTGAATGACGGTGTCGAAGGTGCCAAAAAATTGATAGCTGTATTTTTGTGCTTTGGCTTCTTGCTTACAACCCGATGCGGTAATGCACAAAGCGGCGGCCAACACAAGAGCGATATGTTTTCTAATCACGGCTGGGCTACTCCTTAATCATTTGAAAATACAAAATAAGCATGTCTGAATTTGACAGAGATAGTATAACAGAAAAAAACACTGAATGCCACGGCTGGCACGGGCAAACGCTTATTTTTTATTCATACCATTTGTCATTTCATATTTTGGGCCGTTCGGGGCAGATTAATAAAGCGTCGAAAATGGTCACAAAAGCGCAAAAACGGGAAAAGCGGATTTTGATGTGGCGGGCATTGACAGCGTTATGCCATTGTGGACTCGCAGACATTAAAGGCCGTTTGGAAAATAATAGGAGGAATTCAACATGAAAAAAGTACTGGCACTGACACTCATTTTAGCACTTGTTCTTTTGGCGGGCTGCACAAGTAAGCCTGTCGAAACACCTACGTCCCAGCCCGAGGTCTCCGCACCCGAGGTCACCAACGAGGATCCCAATCAAGCCGCTCCGGTTGTAGGCGTAACCACCGGTTTGGGTGTTGTCACCTCTCAGAATAAGTTGGCTGCTGCCACCGAGGATTCGGCTGGTAACATCGGCTTCAATATCATTGTGTGCGCCGCCAGCTTTGCTGAAGATGGCACCGTTCTGAGCGTTTCTTTCGACGCCGTACAGCCCAGCGCCAAATTTGACACTGTCGGTGCCCTGGCCGAAGCCAACCCCACTGAATTCAAAACCAAACGCGAACTGCAGGACGAATATGGCATGAAGGGCGCTTCCGAAATCGGCAAAGAATGGTATGAGCAAGCCGCCGCTTTCGAGCAGTGGGTAACTGGCAAGACCGTTGCTGAAGTGACCGGCATGAAGACTTTCGAGAAAGACGAAAACCACACCAAAGTGCCCGACGAAGCCGATCTGAAAACCACCGTGACCATTGACGTGGGCGAATATGTGGAAGCTTTGCAAAAAGCGTACGATAACCGCCACTAAGCGATTGTACTTGAAAAAAAGAGAGCCATATGGCTCTCTTTTTTTTGCTGTGCGGGAATTTGCATTTACAGGTTGACCGACGGCAGATTTTGCTGCGCTTGTGCAATATCGGCGTTGACGGTTTCATCCATAGAGGTGAGCTTGCCTTCCCGATACTGCTCGTAGGCGAAGAGATCAAAATAGCCGTTGCCTGAAAGGTTGATGAGAATGACCTTTTCTTCGCCGGTCTCTTTGCAGGCGTTGGCCTCCCGGATGGCTTGGGCGATGGCGTGGGCAGACTCCGGCGCCGGCAAAAGCGATTCCGCTTTGGCAAAAAGCAGAGCGGCGTCAAAAGTTTCCACCTGGTCAATGGCAGTAGCGGTTACGTAGCCGTCATGATACAGCTTGGAGAGCAGGGGATTGTCGCCATGGTACCGCAGGCCTCCGGCGTGGACGCCGGAGGGCATAAACTCGTGACCCAGGGTGTACATTTTGGTAATGGGTGCCATGCCCACGGTGTCGCCGTAATCGAAAGCGTAGACGCCTTTGGTGAGCTTGGGGCAAGCGGTGGATTCCACGGCAATGAATTGGGCATTGCGGGTGCCCTCCAGCGTATCCCGCAAAAAAGGGAAAGCGATGCCGCCGAAGTTGGAACCGCCGCCGTTGCAGCCAATGATGATGTCCGGGTATTCCCCGACGCTTTCCAACTGCTTTTTGGCTTCTTCGCCAATGATGGTTTGGTGAAGCACCACGTGGTTCAGAACGCTGCCCAACGCATAGGAGGTGTCGGGGCTGGCGGCGGCCACTTCCACCGCTTCGCTGATGGCAATGCCCAGCGAGCCGTTGGAGTCAGGATGCTTTGCCAAGATAGCCCGCCCGGCCGCTGTGAACTCCGAAGGGCTGGGGACGACATCGGCGCCAAACACCTGCATCATCGAACGGCGGTAAGGTTTTTGGGTGCAGCTAATTTTAACCATGTAAATAGCGCATTCCAGCCCAAAGGCCTGGCTGGCGATGGAAAGAGCGGTGCCCCACTGGCCGGCGCCCGTTTCGGTAACGACTTTTTTGCGCCCCGAAATCTTATTGTAATAGGCCTGGGGCAGCGCGCTGTTCAGTTTGTGGCTGCCGCTGGGGTTGCCGCCTTCGTATTTGTAGTAAATGCGGGCGGGGGTGCCCAGCGCTTCCTCCAGAAAGTAGGCCCGAAAAAGGGGAGTCGATCGATATTGGCGGTATTTGGCCAGCACAGGTTCGGGAATTTCAATATACCGTTCGGTGCTCATCTCTTGCTCAATGATAGGAGCGGGGAAGATGGCTTCCATCTCTTCGAAAGTGACCGCCTTACCGGTAGCGGGGCTGATGTGAGGCGGGGGCAGCTCCTTCATATCCGCCTGGATATTGTACCAATACCGCGGAATTTCCGTTTGGGGTAACATGATCATGTTGGGAATGTGTTTGTTGTTTGCCATTTGTATTCGCTCCTTTTGATTGTTGTTACCATAAAAACCAAATAAAAACGCCTGCCCCTGGGTTTTTCCAAGGACAGGCGTGAAACCTGCGGTACCACCTTGATTGCCGCTGTCAAAAGCGACCATCTCAATCAGGATGCAAACACATCCTTTGCCTTGTAACGTAGGCTGACGTCGCCGGATACTCAGGCTTGCACCCTTTCACCGCGCCCTCTGCGGTCCATTTGTCCGTTTCGCTTTCTGCCGGGCTCTCAGCTTATCCCGACTCTCTGTGAGTGCGCTTTCGGTTTAATCTCCGCTTCAACGGTTTTGGTTTTTGTGGTTTGATTCATTAAAACACGTTTAGCATGCTTTGTCAAGCCTATTATGGTTTATATTTTGGGGATGACTTCAATGTCAATCGAGCCTTTAATCTTGCTGCCGTCTTTGGCAGTGGCGGTGATGGTGACGGTACCTTCTTTTTTACCGGTGACAACGCCGTTGGCGTCTACCCGGGCAATACTGGTATCGCTGGAAGACCAAGTGACCGATTGGTCGGCGGAGGCGGTGGGATAAACAGTGGCCCGAAGCTTGACTGTCTTGCCGACTTCCACCACATAGTCGTCACCGTAAATCTCAATTTCCTCCGCCAGGCTGCCTTTAACCTCCACAGCACAAGTGGCGGTCATGCCGTTCTTGTGGGTGAAAGTGACGGTCGTTTTACCTGTTTTCACACCGACAATAACACCCTGGCTGGTGACAGTGGCAATACTCGGTTGGGCGGATGTAAATTTGCCGTCACCGGGGTCTACGGCCTTGCCGTTGTTTTTGACCGTCACTTCCACCGAATTGTCAACCGACAGAATGACGGACGCGGGGTTGATGATCAGTGAACCGCTGACAGAGGGGACGCTGGAAGCGGGCGGGGTGGGCGCCTTGGAGGAAGCAGGAGGAGCGGGAGGAGCGGGCGCCTGGGAAGAAACGGCGGGCGGAGGCGCAACAGAGGAAGAACTTTCGGGCGGAGGTGCGTCACCGCTTTGCTCCCATTGGGCGTAAAGCGTGGTGTTCACAATGACAGTATCGGTGTCAAAATCAAAAATATGGATGCAGCTGGGTTCTTTAAACCAACCG
This sequence comes from Oscillospiraceae bacterium, assembly GCA_031551485.1. Taxonomy (GTDB): domain Bacteria; phylum Bacillota; class Clostridia; order Oscillospirales; family Ruminococcaceae; genus JAVBNO01. The sequence goes on along the minus strand of JAVBNO010000079.1, from coordinate 16,732 downwards.
GCGAATGTATACCCCTCCCGGGTGGGGTCGGCGGGCTTGGAAACCAGGTTGCCGGCCAATACATCGGTGGCGGGCAGTTCGCTGCCGCCCTGGGTATTGAAGGTGATGGCCAGGGACAAAGGAGTCATGCTCAGCCAGATGACTGTGTACTCTTTCAAAGGCTCATTGAAATCGAAAGGCTCGGTGCACTCCTGGTTGTAATAGTAACCATTAATCTTATAGCCTTTGGGGTCGGCAAAGGGGGACACAAGACCGTTGGCGTCAGCTGTTGTTTCGAACATGGTGACTTCGGTTGCGGCGTCTTTAAATTCAACACCAACTGTCGTCGGGGTATCTGTGATAGTTCTGTCGCTACAACCAGCTACAAGAACAAGGACAAGCAGCATTGCTAATAATTTGATCGAAAAATTGCGAATTTGTTTTTTCATATCATCTTCTCCTTATCATCGGCTCTTTGACCAATCGCGATATGGCGGCGGGCCAGGCGGCGGTGTGATGTGCGCCATCGCATTGGCAGAAAACATGACCGTATCTGCAAAAAACACCAGCCCGATATCAATATTATATATGTATTTTTTGGTAACGTCAACAAATACACACAAAATACGACCGGTAGAGACAGCCAGCGAATATCCTATGCAGAGGGAAACGGAGTGCAGAAGGCAGATTGATCCGCTGGGCGCAACAAAACAGGAGGATGCCGCCCCAAAGATGAGGGACATGGGAGCATTGGGCGGTCATTTCAGATTGTTCCACACATTTGTAAGGTGTGTGCACAAAAAGAAACCGCCAAGCACCGCAAGCACATCGTTGCCCCGCCAAAGTCCGATAAAAGCATAATACAATGGGGGCATAGCGACTAACAAACAAAGAATGAGGGGCAGGCTCTGATGACCGGTGAAATAAAAAATCCAGCCGATATAGTACCCCAGAAGAGCGACGATGGCCAGACTGAAAAAGACAAGCTCTTTCGTGGTCCCAAGAGAAAACCACCGGGCGTCGCCGCGCACCAGAAACAGCATGGTGACAATGCAAGAGACACCAAGCACTTTTTCCAATGCGTTTAAAGCCGCCGACTGATTCTGCATCCCCATCAGAGGATTGGAAGAAAGTGAGATAAACGGCATGACAATGTAGGGCAGCTCCTGCAAAGCGAAAAGGAGAAGCCCCAGCGCAAAAAAACCACACCACTGCTGCCGAAACAACAAAAACCACCTAACCATAACGTTCCCCCTCACTCAGACGATTGAAAGCCCTATTACATCATTGCACAAAAGTGAATCGTGTTTCATAGCGGAAAAATTTATAGCCTTAATTTGATCATGAATAATAAATACAACAAGACAGGTAACCCGGCCAGGGACAGAATGGTGGCGATGATACGCACTTTTTTTTCGTCGCGGAACAGCAGCAATAAAAGCCGGTATCCCAAAATGCCAATCAGTCCGCCCAGGCTGTTTAAAATAACGTCGTCCACGTCGGCGGCGCCCATGCCGAAAAGCCCTTGTATAACCTCGACGACTACACTGATCATGCAGATAATCAACAGGTTAGCGGCAATTCTTTTATCTTGCTTAAACAATAACAAAAAAGCGCCAAGGGGCACAAAAGCAATGACGTTGCCCGCCACATTGCTGAATGCGAATGATTGGACAGTCGCCGAGCTACTGTATATATATTCTTGAATGCTGTGAAAAGGGATCAAATTCATCGACCGGGTTATCGTTCTTTGCGGATCAAACAGCTCTGCGAGAGAGAATCTGGACAAGAGCAGTAGTTTGCCCAAAAAGAGAATGTAGCAGATGAAAACGCCGTATAAAATAATCGTTTCGATGCGTTCCCATTTGTTTATGGTACCTTGATTTTTCATTTCATCCCGCCTATTCTTTGGCGCGATATGGTGCGCGCAACAAGGACATTATACTACCTTCCCACCTTGCCGTAAAGCCGATAAGCGTTTTTAGCTTAGCAGGCGTAGTTCTTGCCGATGGCCACCCCAGAACGGCGCTACTATGACCACGAAAAGTTCTTTTTCCCTGCATCGCGAAAACCTTATTGAACCCTGCGCCCAATGCGAGGTGTTTCACAGACACAAAAAGGGAACCTCCCGCGGAAGGTTCCCTTTTTGTGTCTGTGGAACAATATAGCGCAATTAGCTGCGTTTTTGCCCCAACATGGGATAGACGGTTTTCCCAAAGACACCGTTTACAACAATAGCCGATGCATAGTAAACAGCGATGAGGGCGGCGGTAAGCAGGGCCCATGCAGAAATATGCCCGTACCAGGCAGGAAGTACTTTCAGGTCAGTTAATGCGATGAAGGGGAGCGCCACATCAAGAGCCAATATGATCAGGGATAAAAAGCTGAACTTGGCACAAAACGCCGGTGTCCACAGGAAGACAATAAGGGTGAGGATCAGCCAGGCATAACCGTCAATGCGTGTATCCAAAGGGGATCCGGCTGCCAGTGCATTGTATTTGGCGAACATTTCCATTCCGCCAACCAGCATAAAAAAAGCGGAGAAGAACAAAAAAGTATTGCCGCCGGCCAGGTTGCCACCTTTAAGGTCAATCAGTCCGACAACAATTTGCACGACAAAGCCGCCGATCAGCCAACAACCGACAAGCGGCATGGCGGATTTTTCGACGTAACCGTTGAGCAGGGCGAAGAAACAGACGCAAGCAACCGCCAACGCCACTAAGCCCGCAGGTGTGGGATTGGCCCATGTGTTTTTGTTTTCCATTAATATACTTCCTCCTTATTTCATCCCAGCAAGAACAAAAAAAGACTGCCGCGATTGTTCATCGCAGCAGTCTTTGTAAGTACAATTTACAAATGATGTGCTATCTGAACCATCAACCAATACTTTCTATGCGCAGCAAAAAAAGAGAAATAATAATTTCTCTAATGTTCGCCAATAGAAATGTACAAGTTGATTTCTTCAAAGCGAGTCTCCTTCGTTTCGGTCACCATTCTTGCCAGAATTTTTACTAGTATACACAGCCTTGGCGGGTTTGTCAAATACCCAGGCAACTTTATTGTGGTCCAAGAACAAATGGAAAATTTTTCTCTTGAGTTTTGGTTATATTTTGGTTTTATCTTTTCTTGGCATTAATTTATGCATACTTTAGTGTATTGTTTCTCGCGATTTACCCTTTTTTGTGCGAAAAAATAGGCCAAAACAGTGCATTTACGATTCTGTGACGTCTTTTTATATTTGAAAGATTAGACAGTGAGTTGGTAGGACTTTTACATAAAGACAATGGCACGATTTGCTCGATATAGCAACAAAATGATCAGCCTTGGATGTGCACATAGCATTCATGAAGCATATCAGCACTTAGCGTCTGATCCGATAGTCCGCGGATAACAGTTTTGATGCCAGCAGCCCCAACTTTGATTTATGTTGAATCAAGTCGTAAAATATGATAAATTAAGTTAACAGAACTGCAAACTATATCTGAAATAGCCAAGAATTAAGAATTTAGCGTAAACACTGACCATATTGCCCAAAATCAAACGCGGGGATAGCAGCCCTGTCTAGACAATGAATTGTTGAATACACCTTTTTGGGTTCAATTATTTTGGCAGGCTTCCAAAGAGCAAACCTCTACTGCGCCGAAAAAGGCCAAGCTTATCGATTCTTGCTGGTCCATGGTCATTTAAGAAGATTTCAATGGGGTCCTATTTTTAATATTAGGGCATTCTAAAAATAAATAGGCGTTGTCAGCATTCTGAATTGGCCGCTTCTAAGTGTGCCCTAAGCCGTGCCTGAGTAGTAGGCTATCACAAGAAGGAGCATTACGATTATGAAAAAAGAGAACGGCGAAAAGATTGTGATTGCCATAGCAGGCATGGGCTATGTGGGTTTATCCAATGCGATACTTCTTGCACAGAATAACACGGTGTATGCAGTTGATATCGCGGCCGCCAGAGTTGATATGATCAATAGGCGTCAGTCACCTATTGTTGATAAAGAGATCATTGATTATTTGCAGAATCATGAGCTGGATCTGACTGCAACAACAGATGCAGAAGATGCGTACAGCAAGGCGGATTATGTAGTAATTGCTACGCCGACCAATTATGATCCGCAGTATAATTCTTTTGACACGACTTCAATCGAGAGCGTTATTAAGCAAGTGTTGAAAGTCAATAAGACCGCTACGATTGTGATTAAATCGACTGTACCAGTAGGGTACACAGAAGAGATCAGAAAGAGGTATCGGAGCAAAAATATCATTTTCTGTCCGGAGTTTCTGCGGGAAGGGAAAGCACTTTACGACAATCTTTATCCCTCTCGCATTATTGTTGGCGCCCCCCAAAAAAATCTTTTTACCATTGAGGCGACGAATCAGTTCGCCAACCTGCTGATTGAGGGTGCAATCAAAAAAAATATCCCTATGCTTGTGATCAATTCGACTGAGGCGGAAGCTGTTAAACTGTTTGCCAACACTTATTTGGCTGTGCGTGTCAGTTACTTTAACGAGCTGGATACCTATGCAGAGAGTAAAGGTTTGAATGCTGCACAGATCATTGAAGGTGTATGTCTTGATCCTCGGATTGGCAAGGGGTACAGCAATCCGAGTTTTGGCTATGGCGGGTACTGTTTGCCGAAGGATACCAAACAGCTGCTGGCAAATTTTGAGGGTATCCCACAGAGCATGATCGATGCAGTTGTCAAAAGCAACGACATCCGCAAAGACTATATTGCTGACCATATCATACAGATGCTCGCAGAAAGCAAATCAGAGACTAAAAAGGTTGGCGTGTTTCGCCTTGTGATGAAGGCGGGGTCTGACAATTTTCGTGAAAGCAGTATTCATGGTGTCATGCAAAGAATTCGGGATAAATGCATTGAAGTGATTGCCTTTGAGCCAACTTTGGAGGATGGCAGTACCTTTAATGGTTTCAAGATTGTGAATGACCTTGAGCAATTCAAAAATGAAACCACTGTCATTTTGGCTAATCGATATTCGGATGAATTGGAATGTGTTGCAGAGAAGGTCTATACCCGGGACATCTATCAGGAAAATTAGGCAAGAAATCATAGAATCGGACTTGTCAACCATCAGAAGATCCCGGAAGCAGTCGATATCTGGAAGTCGGTGCTTCATTCGCATACACTTTATGAGCTTTACCACCGCGGTATCGGTTGTGCTGTGCTATAGGCCATGACAATTCTTGACTCGAAAATGTATCTTTCGACTATAGGCGCTTTTAAAAGGGCACTGTCATCCAGCCCTTTTGGACTGGTCGTAACGCAACGCTTGGACACAAAGCTACTGTTGCATTCATAGTAGTCCTCAAAATAGCGTGTACCGGGTTGGTTTTGCCTATCAAAACCAAACAAGCGATGGAAAGCATAATCGAACACATGCAACGGCACGGGGAGCGGTTGCTCCCCGTGCCGTTTTGGGTCTGTGTGATCAGGTGCTCCGGACGTAAACGCTTCCAGCAAAGAAGGCAGACAAGCTCTTGGCCGCATCCTGTTGGACGATATCCTTGTGGATGATGAACAGAACCCTGCTGCCTGCCGGCAATGGAACATTCAGGTTGTTCACAATCTTTTCAAACATTTGACCCTTGGTCACAGTACCGGTCAACACCGGTGTCAAGACGACTTTTGTTTCGGGAATGGCGATGAAATAGGGCGTGTCGGTTCGATAGAATACCTGCCCATACACATTTGCTGCAGCGCTGCCTAGTTCCACGCCTTCATTGGCTATCATGGATATGGCAATATCGGTAATCACCGCATCCCTGGCCAGTAAAAACGGGTAAGCGCCGAGGAGACCGTCAACGAATGATATTTGCCCACCAACCACTGGGTGAGGGCATTCCCAATGCATGCCAAATCCCATCGTATATGGATGTTGCTCGGTATCCATATAAATCGGCATAGCTGTGCCTGTCACATAGGGAATAATATCGGATGCGTCAACACCTTGTGGGCCTTGCGGGCCTTCGGGACCGGCTGGACCCGGTTCGCCCTGGATGCCTTGCGGACCTTCAATGCCTTGGGGACCCTGGGGACCTTCCGGGCCGGGCAGACCCTGGGTGCCTTCAATGCCTTGGGGACCTTGAGGACCTTCCGGGCCGGGCAGACCCTGGGCGCCTTCTATACCTTGGGGACCTTGAGGACCTTCTATGCCCTGTGGACCTTGAGGACCTGCCGGGCCTTCCGGACCTGCCGGGCCCATCGGACCGGGAACAGTGCTGTCGGCTCCCGCCGGGCCTGTCTCACCCTGGGGGCCTGCTGGACCTGCCGGTCCCATTGGGCCGGGTTCACCCTGCAGGCCAGCTGGGCCTACGGGACCCTGCGGACCTACCGGACCTGCTGGGCCTGCCGAGCCCGCTGGACCCGCTGGGCCTGCCGAGCCTGCTGGGCCTTGTGGACCTGCTGGACCTGCCGGGCCCATCGGACCTTGTGGACCTGCTGGACCGGGGTCACCTTTGTCACCCTTGCAGCAGCACGGGTAGTGATGATCCTTAAAATATTTTATAACGCATGCATATAGTTTTTCGAAATTTTCAGAGCACCCTCTGCTATCGCAGTCCTTTTTGCAACATTGCAGAATCTCTTCCCAATTCTGCCAGGAACATTTCGGATCCTTATCAGGACACCTATTGTTGTTGAGATCATTCATTATTATACACTTCATTTCAAAGTATGGTTGTCTTTTTTGCATGGAATACACCCACTATATAGAGGTGCAATGGGAATCTGGCGCCTTCCATACCAGGCGACTGTGGCAACCCTGCTGACGCATACATAATCCCCACGTTCCATTATATGCAACGACTGAACGATTGGTCACTGAAAGTCGAAATAGGTACGAAAAGTTCGAATTTGTTATGGCTCATTTTGTTCCCATGACGGCTGGTGGCAGCAACACATATAGATCAAAATATCACCCTTACAGTTATGTGCTGCGCGGGTGATATTTTGATCTATATGCATTTTCCATCGATATCAATGCACCGGGCAGCTTGCCATGAAAGAGTTAAAAATTTTACGCAAATCCCGGCCTGTCCAATGAAAAATGCACTTCATTTTAAACAAGGGGCAGTAAAATCAATCACCTGTGAATTAAGGCAATCAAAATCAGCTTTGTGCGATGCTCAATCGGCAATGGCGCTGAGATGTGAAAACCGTTCCGGTTCAAGCGCATGCCTCACAAAACAGCTAACTTGCGACCAAGCGCGGCGTATAGTCGGCGCTGGTGGCAGAAACTCTATGCAGCCGGGACGGTTTTATTGCTGTCCGGACTGCCGAACCGCTGCCGGGTAAGCGGGCTACGAGAGCGTGATTGTCGCTGTCCCGATAGGCAGATTGGGATAATTGGCGTCGTTAAGGGTTATGGTTCTAAGCGCCGCCGGCGCATTGGTGACCTCGATGGTTCGGGTGTTGGTTGTCATGGTGATTGATTGGACGCTTCCATCATAATCATGTTCACCAACAGACGCTGTCTGTTTGTAGTAGATAAGCGGAGCGTCCGCGGCGGCGAAGGGCATGAACGGAAATTCCGCGTTACCGTTTTCGTCCGAGGTTATCGCGGTGCCATATATTACCGTTCCGTCTACATTACAGCGTACAAAGGTGGCTCCTTGTAGGGGCGTACCGCCTACGGCGCCGGTCTCAGTCACGTGCAGGGTCAGCGTGCCGGTGGCCGCGATGGTGAACGAGTAACTGTCAGTACCTGCAATGACAGAAATAGAGACGGGTGAAATGGAGTCATTGTTGTATCCGGTTGCAGAAGCGGTCACATCGTATGTGCCGTTTACAATCTGCAAAGTGTCGGTACCATTGTCTATCTGAATAATATAGGGGCGGGGCATAAGATTAACTCTCCTTTTTGAATTGGCAGACCTTCGTAGTGCCGGTCTGTCAGAGTGAATGTCGCCGTTTTTACCACTATCTGCTTGTGAAAGACGAAAAAGAGCATGCAGCAGCTATAGGGGCACAGGCGAACCCAACGATGGGCCACTTTTGGGCTGAAACGACCGCTGGCCTCTACTTTAATATGGTATTCACCCAAAACAGGTACACGGAATGAAAAAAAACCGATTTTGCATGTCTTACCGCAACCGATTAAGTTGCCGCACCAATCAGTTATCGTAACCGTGTATCCGGAATAATCCTGTTTTTTGGGGAAGCATTGGATGACGACCTCCCCGTATTCGTCTTTGGCTATCATATCGCACCTCCAGTGTTCACAACAGCCTATACCATAATATGCGTAACGTCGTAATATGTTCTTTCTGCGGGAAACGAGAGACTGACCGATACTCCGCGGAGGAAATGTGCAAGCCAATTAAAAACGTCTGCGGACGCCATTTGCTTGGATAGCCATGTGGCTCACAAGGTGGGCACTTTCTACAAGTTTTATAGCAGCAAAGAGGCGCTTTTGTTCGAAATTTTGCGGCAAATATGTCCCGTCGCAGATGTTTGCGGTTACAAAGATATGAAAGTACTCCGGGAGGGGGTCTGCAGTGCAGACGCGCAAGCAAGTGGGAATAGACGTGCCGTCAGCACCAGCCAAGACAAAAACATTTTTGCTTCATCGTTCAAACCTTCTCTCCCTCAAAAAAAGGCAGTATCCCAATTGCGACGAAAAAAACGCTGTTTAAGTCGGTTGAATCTTAAACAGCGTTTTATCCATACTGGATTATATATAATGGGATGCAAGCTAAACTGAAATAGGTGACCTTAAATTCATCACATCGTAACAATACTGACACAAAGGTAAATCTGCATGTTTATGGGCACTTAATAGTGAACGGAAATGCCTCAGTTCTTTACTGTTTTGCCAAATATCTTGCAATGATGATTTTGCTAAATCCCCGATGATCATATAATTATCATAATCTCCGCAGCAAGCACTCACGGTTCCATCCCAGTTTATAGACAACTTATTATAAACCTCATTGCATGTTTTATATATTTTCTCTATTGATTCCACTTCTTTATAGTGATCGAAGAGTTGCTTTGCCTCTTCTGGAAGCTTCATTTGTTCTGAGGAAATATGGGATAAGTTGGTTTTTCCAACTGTAACCAAATCACAATATGGCTCCAGTAAATTTATGAAGGATTGTATCATTTCCGGCGTTTCGTATGTAACAGTAGTTGCTGCGTGCAGATAGGGGTATTCTAAATCTCCCCTTAATTCGGAAAATAGTTTTACGGTATTGACCAAATCGCTGAAACTCTGACCATATCGCATCTCGCCATAAGTTTTTTCATCGGTTCCTTGGAAGGAAAATTTTAGACTATCCAGTTTGATTTCCAAGAGCTTTAAAATACCCGCCTGATCTAATAGGGAGCCGTTAGTGTTGATGTGGCACATAATGCCCTGCTCTTTAGCAAAACGCAAATATTCGAAAAAGTCTTTATGCAGCATGGGTTCTCCCCATCTAATAAACCGCAGGGGGATCTGATAAGGTGTAATCTCGTCAATAATCTTTTTATACAATTCGCTTGTCATGAATCCAATAGGTCTTTTGTGTGCTTTCGTTCCAGTGTGGCAAAACAAACAACTGAAATTGCATGCATTTGTTATTTCAATATCAATCATGATGGGCATTTCTGGGGATATGATTTCGGTTGAACCAGAATTTAAAATCTTGTATACGGGATTCAAGGGGTTGCTGCGCATAAGACGATCTCCTCCAATTCCATATGGCCATTTGCCCAAAAGGCTGCCTAATAACATTAATCCATTCATACTTTAACACATTGCTTCTTGCGGTTCAACCTTCTATTGCGAAAAGACATGCGCGCGGCTTCAAAAGGTAGACACGCTGCAGCCCATTGCCGCGCCTTACGCTTCGCTTACGCCCATGGGCGCTACGCAGCACATGACCTGGCAGAAGGGCGCAGTGATGTGTTTTCCCTTCGGATATTCGGGTGCGTTCCTCTGGAAAACATACGATATTCGCTGAAAACTTCGACAGCACGAACAATGTCATTCAGACCAGCGAGCACAACAGAATGGTGCCTGTCTGGAGGCCTATCATTCTGCATAAACCGATCAGCGAAACCTCAACCCGCTACACCGATGAGGATGAGCCCGACGTGTGCCGGCTGTACGATTAGACTAACCGCCCAGTGCGTGAAGCATAAAAAGACCTGTCGTCCGGCTGTATAGCCGAACGACAGGTCTTTTTATGCTTTTTTGGTAATTGGCAGCCATACTTCATACTTCATGTTTGTCGGGTTATTGTCGAGATACACCTCGATATCCGGGGCATTGGCCCACTCGTAGCCCGAGGTCGGCAGCCATTCAGAGAAAATGCGCTTTTGCAAGTCTTGGATCGATGTCGGGGCTCCAGCACCCGAGAAGACCGCCCATGTACAGGCGGGTACCGTAAACTCGACCATACCCTCCGGCGTTGGTCGGTCGGTGGAGACGGCGATGTAATAGTAATTCGCGCCGCCCTCGTTGGTACAGTCAGAAATGCCGAGCACACCCATAGGCTCCCGGTTCATCAAGGAAGCCAGCTTCGTAATGGTACCATTTTGACCGGATTCCTGCCAAAAGATCGGTACCTGTTTGAAGCTTTCCTCGATCTCGGCAGGGTCGAAGTCCATCCCTGCTTCCGGTTTTGGCGCAATATGAATCGGGTCACGCACGCCTACGATACGAAACGCGTCTTTCTTTACGATGCGGTATTCCATTTCCATTTCTCCTTTGATTGACATTTGGAAGCCGATGCGTGGAAACGCTTTGAGCACGGCGCCGTTTTTTTGCGCCATCGACGGTGTAATTCCATGCACTGTCTGGAACGCGCGGTTAAATGCCGTGGGCGATTCATAACCGTATCGCAACGACACATCCAGCACCTTTGCGCCATTTTGCAGATCGAACGCTGCCATTGTCATGCGTCTGCGGCGCAAATATTCCGACAGCGGTACACCGGCGATGTAAGAGAACATCCGCTGAAAGTGGTACACCGACGAGCAGGCAAGCTGTGCGGCCCGTTGAAAAGATATATCACCATCCAGATGATCTTCCATGTAGGTCAAGGCGTCGTTTAGTCTATCCAGCCATTCCATTCGCATCATCTCCTTGACCCAAGTATAGTGGAATTGGATTTTGGTTTCCGCTCTATCCATGCACGAAAGTGAGAGGAACGCTTTACCTTGCTGTCGGCACAATAAGCGTTCGGCTAAAAAAACGACTTTGTCATAGCGCTTTACTTAAATAAACCATGTCCACCAACTGAATACCATCTTCAAACATCGGGTGGTCATAATTGTCTATAAAAAAGTCCTTGATCCGATGAGAAATCACAAAACCGTTTTTCTCATAAAACTGCAAAATCCAGGGGCAGTCACCTGTTCCCACAAGCATGGTTGTGCACTTGCCTTTGTAATACGAAAATATATGGTGTAATAGTTTGCTGCCATATCCATGGCCATGCCATTTCTCATAAGTGGCAATGTTTTTTAGCTCACAAACATCATCACTTTCCATTGTCACGACACATACGCTTTTTAAGCCGTTATCATATAAAGCGAAAAGATCGCCTCGCGCTAAATATTTGTCTATCATCAATTCTTGTTCATCGGCTAATAAGAGTAAATCAAGGAACTGCTTTTTGTTTTCACAAATCTTCTTAATCTCCAAAACGCACCATCCAATCGTTTGCCTTCCCCGGCATTTAGTAAGAAAAATATGATCATTCGCCCATGATCTCCCGTTGGGCTTGCTTGCTGAGTGATGAGAGCATCGTTTTATAAGAGGCGTATGCCATGTCGGCAATTACCTCCTGTGGTACTGCGCCGTCCAAATATACGGTGCTCCAATGTATCTTGTTCATATAATAGCCCGGTACAATGTCGGCATATTCGCGGCGCAGTAAGTCGCTATAACCAGGCTCCAATTTCAAGGTGATGATGGGCCTGCCGTTTTGGTCGTTCACGCCGATGTAAGCGTACATTTTGCCCCGCAGCAGATATTTGTATGCCTGCCATGCGGATTGGAATTCCTTTTCAGCGGCCGGCTGTTTTTGCAGGTGTTCATCTAACCACCGGTAGCTTTCCATCCTATCCGCCGGCCACGGCGTTACGCTGTTTACGATCTTTGCCATTTGGAAAATACCCCCTTTGCCATAAGGCACAAATACAATATATATCACCCGTCAACTTTTCCCGCCGAAGTTTGATAAGGGTAAAAGTATCCGGCAACCATTTTTCGCCGGAAAGGGCATTTCTCATGGCGCTTTGCCGCCGTCTACCTCTTGGTAAACATCGACCCAGGGCGCGCTTATCGGCATTGTAGAAAACTCGTGGCGAAGGTAGGTTTGGTCCGGCCTGCTCTTTTGCAGGCGGATCAGCCGGTCGGCAAGGGATAGACTGTCTGCCAGATTCACCGCCAGAATGACAACGGAAATGCCTTTGTCAAGCAGCATTTTCAAAAGGCTCCAAACGTGCATTCTAAGCTCGATGTCGGCGCGGCGAAAGGGCTGAACGCAAAACACGACCCTGGGTTTTTGAATGGCGATTCGAGTGTACACAAGCTTGTATTTTTGTATTTCACTAAGGGTATCCACGCGCATATCAAACACATCGTCGCCAAGCAAAGACGCATATTCGCGGCGGATTCCTTCTTGTACATTTACGCTGCGCCAGATTTCGGGCAGACGGTGATCCAAAGAAAAACACAAGTTATCCAGATAACTAAGCTCATCAAACAGCATGGTTTTTGATGGAAGTTCCTGGATGATCGCAATTTCACGGCAGTTCCGGCGCGAAAGCGTCTGCCCTCCAATGCGCACTGTGCCGCTTTCGGGAACCGATTCACCGTTCAGAATGGACAAAAGCTCGCCGAAAATCCGGTTGTCAACATCCTGAAGCACCAGACATTCGCCGGCCGAGACCGAAAAACTCAGGTTGTTGATGATCGAGCCACCAAGCCGCTCCGCCTCAAAGACCGCGGCTCGTGTCTCACAGATCGGCTCGGTGCGTATGATCTGTTCCATCACTTTATCGGTATAAACCTTTGTGTAATTGCGAAAAGCCTCCGGTGTAATGGCGTCGCTCATCAACACTTTGACAATGCGCCCGTTTGACATCAGCGCCACTTTGTCGCAGACCTGCCGCAATTCCTCCAAATGAAAGTCAATGTATAAAAAAGACAGGCCCTCGTCCGCGTAGTGGCGAATGAGTCTGTGGATTTTTTTAAGCTCATCTTCGCTCAGGGTTGCGCTGATATCGCGCAAGACAATCAGCCGGCAACCGGCCACAACAGATTTCAGCACGTCGACCACGGCCTTTTCAAAAGGGGAAAGATCCTCTACATACGAATCGGCGCGGATATGAATATCGATGCTTTCCAAAAAAGGGAAAAGTTGCTTTTTAAGCACATGTGGCCGAATCAGCCATGTTTTAAAGCCCTGCCGTAGCACAAAGATATTATCCGCAACCGTAAGCCCCTCAACAAGACAGCGCTCGCTTTGAATCAACCCAATGCGGTTGCGACGGTATTTGGCAGCGCGCCACGTGTTTACCTGCTCGCCGCGGTAATAGACATAGCCATAGCGCAGGGGGGTATTCCGCTGTAAAAGGCGCAAAAGAGTGGTGAGTCCGTGATTGTTGATTGGCAAAAGGCCGGTGATTTCGCCGGAAAAAATGCGCAGATTAAAATCGTCCAGCTGAATGACACCCTGCTCCTGGCAGCTCACCCGCTCCATGCGCAAAACCTCTTGTCTCATTGCAGCACCTCGCTGTTTTGCACCTCACCATCGTTGTTCATGGCGGGCAGCGTAATTTCAACATCGGTGCCTACGCCGGGAATCGAAAAGACATGCAGGCCGTATTCGTGTCCGAACAAAAGACGGATGCGGTTGTCCACGTTCACAAGCGCAAGGCCGCCTTTGGCCTCTTCTTCCTGTTTGGCAATGCTGAAGTTGTCTTTGCCCAAACGGCTGTTGATTTTGGTGAGTGTATCCTCATCCATGCCAAGCCCGTCATCAGAAACGCGTATCAGCAAATGATTTTCCGTCCGTTCCAAATGAATTGTCAGATGCCCGGTGCCAATCTTAAGCTCGGTGCCGTGGATAATGCTGTTTTCCAAAATCGGTTGCATGGTGAGCTTGGGAATGCGGCAGCGAAAAATTTCCCCCCGGTCTTCGGGATCGCACTGAATGGTGAGTGTCAAACGGTCTCCAAACCGGTATTTCTGAATGGAAAAATAGGTCTCGCAGTTCTGCAGCTCTTCCTCCACCGAAACAAGATTTTCAACTTTCGTAATGGTGTAACGAAAAAAAGTCGCCAATGATTCAGTCATGTCCGACACATCGTTGAGCCCGGCAAGCATGGCCTCGCTGCGAATACTTTCAAGGGTATTATACAGAAAATGCGGATTAATCTGATTTTGCAGCGCCAAATATTGTGCCTGTCGCCGGTTCATATGGAACAGCTGCGTCGGGCTCAAAACCTCTTGCAGTTGCTCAAACAGCCGCTTGGTGGCGGGTGAAAGGGGCACGCCGCCCGATTGTTCATTCGCGGTCAGGGTGTATCCCTCCAAAAAGAGGGCAATCATCTGCTCGGTGCGAAGGTATGGGCGGATAATGAAAAACCAGCTGACAGCTGCGATAATCACGGCGCAAAAAAGAATAAAAAGTGGCGAAAAGGCAAAAAAAATCTCGCACAAGAAAAGCGCCAGCCAGCACAAAAAAATGACTGTGACGCGAAAAGAGAGATATCCCCACCGGATTTTTACCCGATTCATCACAAACCCCCCGCTTTCAAAAGGATTATCCGTACAGCTTGCGGTATTGTCCGGGGTTCAAACTTGTGGACTTTTTAAAAGTGTTCGCGAAATGTTTCAAATCGCTGTAACCAACACGCCCACAAATCTCCGCAATGGAGAGATTGGTGTCTTGCAAAAGCGTTTTTGCCTGTTCCATGCGCACCCGCGTCAAATATTTCGAAAACCCTTCGCCGGTTTCTTTTTTGAACATGGTGCTAAAATAGCTTACACTAAATCCGGTGGCGGCGCAGACATCCTCCAAAGTGATCGGCTCGCTGTAATTCCGCTGAATATACTGCTTGGCAAGGCGGATGGGGCGAATCGTCTCGCTTTCGCGGCGCCGTTGCATCTGTTCAATTTGCCGGGATTGAAAATCATACAGGCACCCCAAAAGCCGTTCGGCGCTGCCACAGGACTCGCAGCATTCTTCAAATTCGCTCAGCAGTTCAGCTTTGTCTTCAATGGTTACCCGCGCCGCAAGAGCTCTTCCTGCGGCAAGCACAAGTTCCAGCAGCTCGTATCCACGGACATTCTCAACTTGTCCAATCGCATTCGCAAATTCGCGCGCAGCTTTTTCCGCTTCATCCAGGCTTAAGGAGTCTACAGCATATTCAATCATGCGGCTGTATTTGTCCAAAATCTGCTGCGTACGAATATTCGAGGGCGGCAAAACAGCTTCCAGCAGGCGGCCTGTACCTTGTACAAGCCGTTCGGAAAGCGAATTTTGCGCCTCGCGCATCGAGACAGTAAGATCGGCCGCGCAGTCCACAGCCCGGCCGAGGGAAAGGGAAAACTCAACTTGTCCGAAAAAGGATTTCTGCGCCTGCATCTGATTTAGAAATTTGCGCAGTTCGCCGCGGATTTCATCCAGCCGTTGCTGCTCAAAATGGAAAATGCCGTATCCCGCTGAGCGCTGGAAATGCAAAAGACCGAAAAAACACACGGGCAATAGTGTTGACTCAAAAATTTCTTCCGTCTTTTTGCGAATCATCGCCACTTGCATGCTGTTTGTGTGCTGCGGCTCATAATCGGCTTTCAGTATAAAAACCTGAAAAAGACCGCCCTGGGCGGGCGTATTCGCCCCTTCAGAAAGCTGGCTCCAGGTCTCGGGCGGAAAGCGTCCGTGTAACAGGTCCTCCAAAAGCTTGTCAAGCAGCATGCCCTGACTTTTATTGCGCAGATCTTCCATGGCGGTAACCGAGTCAGCCTGGGCGCGGCACTGTTCGCCCAAATGCTGCAGCGTCGTCATCAGCGCTTCTTTTTTGATCGGTTTGAGCAAATAGCCGCCCACGCCAAAGCGAATGGCCGCCTGCGCGTATTCAAATTGCGCGTAGCCGCTAATAATTACAATTTGCAGATTGGGTGAAAACGTTCTCGCCTTTTCAATCAGCTCCAGCCCGTCACAGCCGGGCATACGGATATCGGTAATCAAAATATCGGGGTTTTGTTCCTTGACCAACTCGAGTGCTTCCAGGCCGTTGGCGGCGGTGCCGGTTACTTGCATATCCAGCGCATCCCAATCCGCCAGCATTTGAACCAATCGGCACACGCGGGCCTCGTCGTCCGCAATGATAACCTTGAGCATACCCAGGCCCCCCTTGCGTAGAGATGTTTTCCCTTGTTTTTATATTTATTAGCTTAGCACAAGAACGTAGGTATTTCAACAAAAAAGGGGCGCCGGTACAATGACCGACGCCCCTTTTAGGAGGACTTATTTCTTCAAGACGGAAACGCCGGTATCGGTAACCTTACCACCAAGCGACTGGCCTTCCAGAGCCGCTACTGTCGCCTTAACGCCTTCATAGCCCATTACATCGGGGTTTTGGGCCATAGCGCACAGCAGGAAACCGTCGTTGATCAGGTTCAGGATCGCGTCGGATTTATCAAAGCCAACGCCGATCACTTTGCTGCCGCCCGAGGCTTTAATCGCGTTGCCTGTGCCGGCAGTGGAACCTTCGTTACAACCAAAGATG
>JAVBNO010000047.1:0-21158 GCA_031551485.1 Oscillospiraceae bacterium | reverse complement strand
CATGTGGTTTCCCCGAAGAATGTTTTTGCATACTTTTTGCGCCAAAAAGTATGAGCCGGTCGCGGCTTAAGCGACAAGCTAGATGCCTGCCGGAGCGGCAGCACGTCTGCTCCGCTTTGATTTAATATCGGTATCAGCCTTTTTCACACCCGGCACCTCAAAATCAGAGCCAAAGTCGTTCTCCCCATAGGCCGCACGTTTCCTGCGCACCTATGCCCTCGCCCTAAGGATGGGGTATGGGGGAACCATGTGGTTTCCCCGAAGAATGTTTTTGCATACTTTTTGCGCCAAAAAGTATGAGCCGGTCGCGGCTTAAGCGACAAGCTAGATGCCTGCCGGAGCGGCTGTGCCTCTGCGGTATTTTGATTCAATATCGGTATCAGTCTTCTCTCTTTACGCATTTGCGCCAAAAAGGTTGAGCCGGTCGCGGCTCAACCGGCAAGCTAGATGCCTGCCGGAGCGGCAGCACGTCTGCTCCACTTTGATTCAATATCGGTATCAGCTTTTTCAGTTTGTCGCGAAAACACCGTTGAACCTTGCGCCTGACGCGGAGTTTTCGACACAAAGAAAAATGCGGCCTCCCGCGTGGGGAGGCCGCAGGTACAAGTCTTAGAATACGTACTCTTCTTCAAGCGGCAGGGTGGAAAGGTCAATTTCACCCGATTTAATTTTGTCCGCCAAATCGCGCACTTTGGCAACGATCTCATCGGTCAAAACTTCTTTGTTGCGGGGGTTGGTGCCATCGTCGGTGATATACACGGCGCCAACAACGCCGTCTTTCAGGCCAAGGGCAACGCTGCCGGGCTGAATGCCGCCCTCAAAGAACTCTTTCACGGCATACTCGGTGACAACGCCGGTGTATTTAACCTGGGTGGTCAAAATGTAGGGGTTGTCAGCGGTAGTTTGATCGGCGTCCTGGCCGGAGGTGTAGAAGCCCTTTTCTTTGGCGGCCTCAAAGGTGCCGTTGTCGGCCACAGCGGAAGCGGCGTTGATGAATACGCAGCCTTGGGCAGCCTGTTGCAGCGCCAGCTCTTTGGCCACAGGGGCGTCAGTGTAAGATTTGGTGTAGTTAAAGAGGAAATTTTCAAGTTTCAGGTCGGGGTTAATCGCTCTGGCGCCTGCCATATAACCATAACGCCACTCCCAGCTGCCTGCGCCCGGGTTGGCGTGCACGCCGCCAAAAGGACCGTCGGGCTTGCCGGCATCAGCACTGACAGAAGCGGCAATGGCACCAATCAGGAAAGCGGCTTCTTGGGCTTTAAAGGTATAAGATTTTACATAAGGGCTGTCCACAACGGTGTCGATGCACACATATTGTGCTTTGTCGGGGAACATGTTGGCAACTTCTTTCAGGGGGTCTGCTGCCTGCCAGCCCACAGCGATAATCAGGTCGTAACCCTCTTCCACCGAGGCACGGATGTTTTCGGCCCATGCGGCAGTGTCGGCGCACTCAATGACCGAATAGTCAAAAGCGTAAGTACCGGCAGCCTTCATTTCGGCCAGTTTGTTTTCAACCTGGGTCAGGAAAGGATTGGTACCAACCGGGTCAGAGATCATGGCAATGCGTTTGGGCGTAGCGGTCGGAGCGTCCGAACCGGTAGCAGCCTCACTTGCCGGCGGGGGTGTGCTTGCAGAATTGCCGCCGCAGCCGGCAACCAATGTGGCAATCATCAAGACACTTAAGATCAAAGCCAAGAAGCGCTTCATTTTATTTCCTCCATTTTTTAATTTTCCAAAATATATTGGTCATCGGCGCCTGTCCTAAAAACAGATGCCGCCATACCCGTCGCTGTGGCAAAATTCGTGGTCTTCTGTCTATATATACCATATCTGGTGGTTGAAGTCAATTGCCGCAGCCCCTTCGGCAGGCCATATGTAAAGAGAAAAGTCGACAGTTTAGCATGCCCCAATTGGTGCTTTTGAATAAAATTTTTTCGACCGCCACAAAAATGTGACATATGTCATAAAATCCAGCCCAAAATACAATTATTTTGCTAACCGTAAAAAAGTTACTCTATCATTATGGACATCGACATGGTATAATTTTCTGACCGGCGAACGACTAAGCAGGCATTTGTTGTTCATTGCCTTCTGTGACGAAGCGCCCGCTCTCTCCCTAGAAGCTTGCACAAAAATCAATTGTAAAATACGCCATCCAGGAGGAAATACCAATGCGTACACTGCGCGACCTCCCCAACCTCGGCAATGTGCTGGTCGCAGAACTCATCAAAGTGGGGCTGGATACCCCGGAAGCCCTGTGCGCCGCCGGCGCAAAAGAAGCTTTCCTCCGCATCAAAACCATCGATCCCACTGCCTGCCGCTCCAAACTCTATGCCCTTGCCGGCGCTGTTCAGGGAATCCGGTGGCACCATCTGAGCCCAAAAGAAAAACAAGAGCTCAACGAATTTTTTGCAACGTTGTAAATGGCCAATAAGCAAGCGGCCCCATCTCGCAAGAGCTGGGGCCGCTTTTTACAGGGGAGCAAACTTTGCCCCGGCACAGTCATTTTTCCCTTGGGCTTTTAAAACGGTTGCCAATATATTGCCTCACAATTAAAAAGCCATAGTAAAACCAAACGTAAAAATACCAGAAAACCAAACCGAAAATGGGGAAATCAATTTGCATCCCCTTCATCAAAAACGCGGTCAAGATGAGGGCGAGAGAAAAAACGCTGAAACCCAATAGCACTTTATCCTTTCGATAGAAAACCAGGTTTACAGCAGTAGACAGCATAAACAAAAAATCCATGATGAGAATAAGCACCCCGACCACAGGGAACCACTTGAGCGCGAATCCCTCATACACAACGCCTATGATGGCCAATGTGGCGGCCAAAAAGGTAAAGACATGAAGTGCGTCTATCATTTTCTTCATACATAACCCTCTTTCCGCGGCTATCCCCACAATCCAAATCAAATGATAACACAAAAGCCCACCGGGTTCAAATCCCAATGGGCTTTTATTATATGGTATACCCGGCAGGATTCGACCGCCTGATCTGATGGGCGTAGTCTCGCATCGTAATGTTCTTCCGATGGCGCAGAATGTGGATGTGTACCCTATGGCGAATCTGTTTGGTCACGTACAGCCAGCACCACGTTGGACATTCATGCACAGTTATAGCGGGAATAAAACATTGAGTAGAGCTTTTTTCTGTGATAGAATTGATTTGTAGGATTAACGTAACAAATTTATATTTGTGGAGGATAATGAAATGGAAAAACTTTTTGATGAAACGTTTGCCTGCGAAGATATTGCTTGTAGAAATATTTGGTATGGGTATATCGAGCTATATAAAGATGCCGAATATGGTAAAGAAATTTTACTGGATGAAAACCTTATAGACAATATTTGTGAAATTGTTAAAAACAACTTATCAGAAGACAGTAACCCCACCCCTACAGAAACCCACTGGTATTTATATGGAAAAACCGTAACGCAAGATGCAATAGAAGATTCCATACGTCCCAATATAATGATTCGTGAAAAACAAGGCATGTTTATAGTTCATTGTAATATAAGCGATCACGACTTTGCAGTCAATATCGATAAAGTATTGAAATTTCAGTCTGACCTAGAAAATCATCTGATGAGTAGATAACGATGGTTGCAGCGTATAGGCATTTTGCGCATGGAAACATATACTACCATAATTGCGTAGTTATGATTAGCGGCGCAGTTTTTATATCTGTCCTGACCTGTCTTGACACAAGCATATAGTCATGCTTTGAACAAAACCAACCGGCTCTCCAAAACCAGGCCAACAAAGCCAAAGTAAATATGTTTATTCAGTTTTAAAAAGCAGCACAAATATCGCATTTGTGCTGCTTTTTGGTATGCCCGACAGGATTCGAACCTGCGACCTTCAGAGTCGGAGTCTGACGCGCTATCCAGCTGCGCTACGGGCACATATATCATTTTGTCAACGCAATCCTCTTGCGGACCACAGTAACGCGCTACACCCCTCCGGGGTGCGAGAACCTCTGCGAGGTCCAGCTGCGCTACGGGCACATATATCATTTTGTCAACGCAATCCTCTTGCGGACCGCAGTAACGCGCTACACCCCCACCGGGGTGCGAGAACCTCTGCGAGGTCCAGCTGCGCTACGGGCACATATATCATTTTGCCGATCAAGAAGTGCGACTTGTATTATAACACAATGCCATCCCGTCCACAAGTCTGCGGGACAAGAAATTCTTGCCGCTGAAGGGAAAACGCAATAAATTTCATTGATATGGTAATATATTTCATTACCCACAAAATCCATTCACCTTTTGGATAAGAGAAGACAAGACCATTTGTATAAGTATACAAATGTAGGTTTAATTATTAACAATTATTGAATTCTACCGTCAAACTGTTTATGATATGTGCATGAGGGAAATCTTTTTCACGATATGAAATATATTTCACGTCGTTAGAAAAAGTGGAATTTGAAATTTGTTTCATTCCAATGCAGAAGGCATCCCGTCCCCGGTGTGGAAAGGAGTGGTCAGATGGCACATCACAAACAAGACATCCGCCTGATCATGAAATGCTGTGGTATGCATTTTTACGAAGGGATTAGCCAGGCGGACATTGCGCGGCGCCTGGGCCTTTCTCATCCCACCGTCTGCCGGCTGATTAAACAAGCCAAAGAGGAAGGCATTGTCCGCATTCAAATCGTCAACCCTTACGGTGCCGAGGATTTTACCGATCTGGAGCGTAAGCTAGAACAGCAGCTGGGCCTTAAGGAAGTGGTGGTCACCCCCGACGGTTTGGGCGACGATGAATCGGAAAAAAGGGAAGTGGGCAAGGCGGCGGCCCGATATCTCGCCCGCATCCTGGAAAAAAACGATGTAGTCGGCCTTTCCATGGGTACCACCCTCCACGCCATCCCCCGCATGGTGTCCCAACCGCTCAATCTTCACAATGTGTTTGTGCCCATTTTAGGCGGTGTGGGCCAAAACAACGCCGAGGTTCACCCCAACAACCTTTGCAATGCTTTTGCCACTGCCTTTGGGGGCGAGTCTCGCTTCCTCCATGCTCCCGCCCACATTTCCAGCCCTATCATCAAAGAAACGCTTCTCCAGGAAAAAAGCGTCCTGGAAGTGATGGACTATTACAACCGTCTCAAGGTGGCTGTTGTAGGCATTGGTTCGCCGGACAAAGGCACCGTGTTGGTCGAGACCAACTACTACCCCGAGAATCTCATTCGCGATTTGTACAATGACGGCATGGTGGGCGACATCTGCCTTCAGTTCTTTGATATCAACGGCAACGCTGACCGTTATCCCGTCAACCGCAACTCCTTCGGCATGGAACTCCACCGCCTCCGGGATATTCCCTGGTCGGTGGGGGTGGCAACCGGTGTAAACAAAACCAAAGCGGTCACCGGGGCCATCCGGGCGGGCTACATCAATGTGCTCATCGTCAATTGCGCTTTGGCCCAAAGCATTCTCAACTTTGCCGAACACAGCCCTGCCCCGGAGCCAGGCCCCAATTCCACCGAGAGAGGAGAACGCAAATGATCTACTTGTTCCTGGCGGCATTCCTTTTGTTATTGGTGCAACGCCTGTTGGCGGTTTTCCAATATAGACGCATTACCGATCAATACAAGGAGGTGAGGCTGCGGCATACAGTATTTGCCGTGGGACAGCACAAAAAGTGGGGCATGAGCTCAATGGCCATGATTGGCTGTGACGAGGATCTCGTCGTGAAGGAAGCCTACATACTCAAAGGCTTTTCCATTTTAGAAAGATTCAGGCCCCTGTCCAATGTGGAAGGCATGACACTGTCCCAGCTCAAAAGCGAGTACCAGTCCCAAAGAGGGATGGCCGCGCTGATGCAGGCCATCGAGTTCATCGAAAAGGGCCCTCCGCCCGACATCGATGAAACCCCTGTCGAGTCGGACGACGACACAGAGGTGTGAGTACACACATTGATTTAAGGAGGTTCATTTATGCAATACCTGGCAGCATTTGCGACGCATTTTATCGGCGTATTCAACGCCGGTGGCAGCACTTTGGTGGGTCTGATCACCGGCATCGTGCCCACACTGCTCGTTTTGATGACGGCGGTTAACGCCATCGTCAAATTCATTGGCGAAGACAGAGTAACCGGCTTCGCCCGCGCCTGCACAAAGTATGCGATCACCAGATACACCATTTTCCCGATCCTGGCAATGTTCTTCCTTACCAACCCCATGGCCTATACATTCGGCCGTTTCCTGGACGAGAAGTACAAACCCGCTTTCTATGACGCGGCTGTATCTTTCTGTCACCCCATCACAGGCCTGTTCCCCCACGCCAACGGCGGCGAGCTGTTTGTATACTACGGCATTGCCGACGGCGTCACCAAAATGGCCGGCGCCCAAGCCACTGCCACCCTGGGCATACTGTACCTGCTGGTAGGCATCGTGGTCATCTTCATCCGTGGTATGGTAACCGAGCGTATCTATGCGATCATGAGCAAAGGTAAAGTCGCGAAAGGCGGTGCGAAATAATGTATAAGGCTATTAAAATCGTCAAAGGCTCCAGCGGTTGGGGCGGCCCCCTTGTCATTAAACCCACCGAAAGCTGCGACGTTATATTAAATGTTACCGGCGGCGGCATTACGCCCCTCGCCAAAAAAATTGCCGAAATGACCGGCGGCCGCGTGGTCGACGGCTTCAAAACCGGCTGCCCCGACGAGCAAGTTGCCTGTGCAGTGGTCGATTGCGGCGGCACAGCCCGTTGCGGCGTTTACCCCAAAAAAGGCATTTTTACGGTAAACCTGACCGCCGTGGGTCAATCTGGCCCTCTGGCCCAGTTTATTACCGAGGATATTTACGTTTCCGGCGTCACCGAAAGCTGCCTGAGCTTTGTCGATGACAAAGACGTGGTTGCGGCACCCAAAAAGTCGGCTGCCCCGGCTGCCGCCGCTGCTGTGGCTGACGAGCCTGCCGGCAAAGGCAATATCATCACCATCATCGGCAAAGGCGTCGGTTCCGCTGTCGGCAAGATCTTCCAGTCCGCCCGCGAGGCCCTGGATAACGCCATGCGCAACGTCATTCCCTTCATGATTTTCATCAGCCTCATCATCGGCATCATCAGCTACACCGGCATTGGTGACTGGATCGCCCGCACCGTGGCCCCCATGGTGGCCTCTCTGCCCGGCATGCTCCTCCTCTCTGTCATCTGCGCCATTCCGTTCCTTTCTCCGGTGCTTGGCCCCGGCGCGGTTATTGCCCAGATTATCGGTGTGCTGCTCGGTACCCAAATTGGCGCAGGCGCTATTCCTGTTTCCTACGCGCTGCCTGCTTTGTTCGCCATCGATCCCCAGGTCGGTTGTGACTTCATCCCCGTTGGTCTGTCCTTGGGAGAAGCCGAGCCCGAAACGGTGGAAATCGGTGTGCCTGCCATCCTCTTCTCCCGTCTTATCACCGGCCCCATCGCCGTGCTGATCGCATTTGTGGTGGCTATGGTTGTGCGCATAGGTTAATTCCATTCCTGCGAATCCGAAAGAAAGTATTGATGCTATGAAGTACTGTGTAGAAATAACCGGTATCGGTGAATTGGCACTGGAACTGTTGGGAAACGACATTCTCATCATATTTAACGAAAACGCTCCCCCTGAGCTCGCCGAGCTTTCTGTTTTGCATACCATCCAGCCTTTGATGGAAGATGTGTGCCCCGGCGATCGGTTTGTCATCAGCGGCCACACCTACACTGTGAATGCGGTGGGTGAGGAAGCAAATTATACCCTGCGGGAGCTGGGACACTGCACCATCAAATTCGGAGGAGACAAAGAAGTACTGCCCGGTTATATCAGAGTAGCCGAAACCGGCAAACCGGATATTGTCGTTGGCTCCACCATCGAAATTCATTAAGAACCCGTGTAAATGAAAGGATGATTTTGGTATGCTAGGAGTAAGAAGAAAACTGCTCGAACGGGAAGCCGCGGGTGCCCCTCTCCGCATCGGTATTATTGGTGCGGGTCAGATGGGCCGTGGCATGGTGAGCCAAACTGTGCTGATGAAAGGCATGGTTCCCTCTGTTGTGGTCGACATTCAGATGGAGAACGCCAGAAATGCCCTGCTCAACGCGGGCATTGCCGCCGACGACATCAAAGTCGCCAAAACGCTTGGGGAAGCCAACGATTTCCTCAAAGCGGGCAAATATGTCGTTTCCGACGATATGTCCATGGCCATCGCCAATGATTATGTCACAACGGTTATTGATGCGACAGGTGTGACTGAGGTAGGGGCCAAAGTTGCGGTTGATACGATTCAGGCACACAAACATATTGTCATGCTCAATGTGGAAACCGATGTTGTCGTCGGACCGCTGCTTTACAAAATGGCCAAAGAGGCAGGCGTCATCTACACCGGCTCTGCGGGCGACGAACCCGGTGCCGTCATGGAGATATACGATTTTGCCGCTTCCCTGGGCTATGATGTGCGGGTCATTGGCAAAGGCAAAAACAACAAGGTCAATCTGGAAGCCAACCCCGACAATGTGGCGGAAGAAGCGGCCGGCAAACACATGAACCCAAAAATGCTGGCGGCTTTCAAAGACGGCACAAAAACAATGGTGGAAATGACGGCCATGTCCAATGCCACCGGGTATCTGCCCGATGTGATTAATGGCCACGCCCAATACTCCACTGTTCCCGAATTGCCCGAGCTTTACCGGCTCAAAGCTGACGGTGGCATCCTCAACAACTTCCATGTCATCGACTACATCAACGGCGTCGCCCCCGGCGTATATGTCATCGTATCCAGCCCCCTGCCGGAAGTGCGCCACGAGATGAAATATCTTTCCATGGGCGACGGCCCCAACTACGTCCTTTTCCGTCCGTACCATCTTTGCAGCCTGGAGACCCCCATGTCGGTGGCTCGCTTGGAGTTGTTTGGTGAACCCACCATCGTTCCCGCCGCCGGCGCCCCCTACAGCGAAACGGTCACCTATGCGAAAAAGGACATGAAGGCAGGCGAATACCTGGACGGCATCGGCGCCTATACAGTCTACGGCGGCTTCTGGCCCTTCAAGGAAGCCCAGGCGAAAAACGCGTTGCCATTGGGCCTTGTCAGCAAAAAGACCCGTCTCCTTACCGATGTGCAAAAAGGCCAGCTCATCACCTACGATATGGTCGAGCTGGATACAGAGACGCTTCTGTACAAGCTGCGCAAAGAGCAGGACACCCTGCTGGCCCAAGGAAAACTTCTGTAAACCAACTGATGGGGAAACCCCCATTTCCCCCATGGAAAAAACCTCCCTTAAAAGCCACCGCGCCATTGGCGCGGTGGCTTTTCCCGTGTGCGGACGCTCGCCGAGGGCGTATCTTTTCCGCACGGAACAAGGTATCTTTTTAGCAACTTTCAATAAGATTTCCGCTTTATTTTTTACTACATTTTAGTGTTAAATAATTGAAAATAACACCAAAAAGTAGTATAATAAAAATAAGCAATTGCTGATCTCCCGCCCCTCGTTCAAACCGCCGCTGCACCTCTCCTCAGGGCGCATCGGTGGTTTTCCATTCGGCGGCCTTCCCTCCGCTGGCGACATAATAAAGAAAAGGAGTAAACATGACAGCATCACTTGAGGAGTTGTCCAAAGAGTACCATCGTTCAGCCCAACTGCTGGAAGAACGCATCGCGGCCCTGCAAAAAAAGCAAAAAAGAACCAAAGGCGCGGCAACGCTGGAGCTGCAGCGCCGCATTGACACCCTGTACTACGAAATGCTGGACGCCCGCCGCACCATGCGCCATCTGGCCGGCTATTATCGATCATAAGAAGGAGGATGTCAAACGGAAACACGAGGACGCAAACCCAAGGCGCTTTTTGACAATTTTGAGCGGCTGGTGCCGCCCCAGGCACCCGACCCGTCGGAAGTGCTGCAAAACCAGGCGGAACGCGC
Organism: Oscillospiraceae bacterium; assembly: GCA_031551485.1. Classification (GTDB taxonomy): domain Bacteria; phylum Bacillota; class Clostridia; order Oscillospirales; family Ruminococcaceae; genus JAVBNO01. The sequence continues at coordinate 11,278 of JAVBNO010000047.1, read as the reverse complement.
CTACATGCGCCAGCTGCTGCTCCGCTGGATTGACACCGGCCTCACCCCAAAACAGCAAGAGGCGGTACGGCTCTATTATTATGGCGGACGCACGCTGGCGCAAATCGCGGCTGCCATGCATATCGCTCCTTCCTCTGTCCATCGCCGGTTGGCCGCGGCCCGCCAAAAGCTGCAAAAAATGGCGGTGGCTCATGCGGCCGCCCAGCGGCTACGCGCCTCCTTTTTTTCCTCCTAAACGCATTTTCATGCCCGAAATTTTTACCTGAAATATTGTCACCCTGCCGCGGATATGCTATACTTTTGTTTGTATATTTTTGGTACTTATGTTTTGGGTGGACATAATGACAACCGGTACAAGCCTTTTTTGAGGAGTTGACCCGATGCTTTTTTTTACAGGCGACATCCATGGGGATATCGAGCGGTTTAAGCAAAGCGCCGCCAATGCCCTTCAAAAAGAAGACTGCCTGATCGTTTGCGGCGATTTCGGCTTTATCTGGGATGGTTCTCCCCAGGAGCAAAAGCAGCTGAAATGGATTGGCGCTCGCCGCTACCATACTCTTTTTGTGGGCGGATGCCACGACAACTACGACCTTTTGGCTCAATATCCCCAGGTGGATTTATTTGGCGGCAAAGCGCGCCAAATATCCAAGAATCTCTACATGCTGGAAAATGGTTATGTCTACACCATCGGCGGGGAAAAGCTTTTCGCCATGGGCGGCGCCGAAAGCAGCGAAACCCCCGAGGCCGAACTCAGGGAAGGGATCAACTGGTGGCCGGCGGAACTGCCCGACGTTTCGGTGCTGGATGCGGCCCGCGCCCGGCTGGAAGCGGCCGGATTAGAGGTTGACTATGTTGTCACCCACGACTGTCCCTATTCTCTGCGGGGCAGTGTGGATTCCCGCGCCACCGTCATCAACCACCTCACGGCTTTTTTTGACGAGGTGCAGCGCAAGGTCAAATACAAACGCTGGCTATTCGGTTTCTATCATAAAGACAAAGCGATTGCGCCCTATTACCAATGTCTGTACAAAACCATTTTGCCCGGCAACCCCGCCGTCAAAAAACGCGGTTTGTTCGGATAACCTTTCATACTACAATACAAAAAGTCTGCTGTGACAATGTCACAGCAGACTTTTTTCGGGTACAAACAGGCGCTCACCCAAAAGGCTTTTACATTTTAATCTTGTAATAGATGGTGGCAATGACAAAAAAAAGTCCCAGCGCGCCCATTGTGATTAAAACAGTGATCAGAGGCGCAAATTGTCCCAGCAGCGCCAGCGTGCCGCTGGCCAGCATTAAAGCGCCCATACCCGCCATCCACGCCATCCGGCCGGCGGAAGTTGTAATGGCGGTCAGCCGCTCATCATTGCACTGAATCCGCGCATCCCGCAGCTTTTCCGGGTTGTGCAGCAATCGGTAAGTGCGGATAAAGGTGACAATAGCCCCGCCCAGCAAACCGCTGCCCAATCCCAGCATAAAGCCCGACATAAAATCCTTTTCAGCGCTCAGTGTGTCGACAGGCATCTGCCACCCGACAAATACAATAAAAAGCCCCACGATGCCCAGCATAACAGCGACCCAAAGGCGCGTTTGCAGCCGGCGGGTAAAAGTGACGGTGCTGTCTCCTGGTTTGCCGTTCGGCATATTCATCAACATATTTATTCCTCCTCAAAAATAAAGATTTCTTCAATCGATAGGCCAAAAATGACGGCCAGCTTATGAGCTAAAAACAAGGATGGTTGATACCGTCTGTTCTCCAGCGAGATAATCGTCTGCCGGGAGACTTCACACAGCGCAGCCAATTGCTGCTGCGTCATCCCGTTTTGTTCGCGCAATTCCACCAAACGGTTTCGCAACAATACACATCATCCTCCTTGGTAAAGCTAGCTTTACATTTAATATAACACATCCAAACCGCAACGTCAAGTAAACTTTACATTTTGGGTGGACGCGTTTGATAACGAAAAATTTTCACATGCAAAAGGGGCCGCGGTTCTGCGGCCCCTTTTGCAAACGATTCTTTTTTCAATCTCTGATTTCCGAGGCTTCTGTGTCCCGGAACAGAAGGGAAACGCTCCATATGCCCGCCAGGGCAACCACTGTATAGACGATCCGGCTGATCATCGAGCCGTCTCCGCCAAACATCCAGGTAATCACGTTAAACTGGAACAGTCCGACCAGTCCCCAGTTCAAAGCGCCGATGATAACCAGAATCAGTGCGATTTTATCAAGCATGGGGATGAAACACTCCTTTTCTGATTTAAGGGGGAGGATTTGCTGTTTTCTTGTGAATACGCAAAAACAAACCGAAATGCAAAACATTTCGAAACTATTGTTTACCGTTTCTTCATCATTATGCGTAAAGATCAACCATAAACCAAAAGCAGCCTCCGCAAATATGCAAAAAACGGCCCATCCCACCGGATGAAGCCGTTTTGAAGATTTGAAAAACAGTAAAATAAAATTTATAAGATGATCGATTGGCCGTCCATTTCTGCAGGCTTTGGCAAGCCCAAAATGTTTAACATGGTGGGGGCGATGTCGGCCAATCGGCCGCCCTCCCGCAGCTGCCAATCTTGGCCAACAACGATAAAAGGCACCGCATTGGTGGTGTGGGCGGTAAAGGGAGAACCATCGGGTTCATACATCTGGTCGGCATTGCCGTGGTCAGCTGTAATCAAGGCGACGCCGCCCAAAGACACCACCTTATCCACCACCTGCCCCACACAGTGGTCCACCGCTTCCACCGCTTTCACCGCAGCCTCAAACACACCGGTATGGCCCACCATATCGCAGTTGGCAAAGTTGAGAATGATGACATCATATTTGTCCATTGACAACCGGTCCAGCACCTCGGCCGTCACCTCAAAAGCGCTCATCTCCGGCTTCAGGTCGTAGGTGGCCACTTTAGGGGAAGCAATCAGCGAACGGTCTTCGCCGGGATAAGAAGCCTCCATGCCGCCGTTAAAGAAGAAGGTGACGTGGGCATACTTCTCGGTTTCGGCAATGCGCAGCTGGGTCAATCCTTTGTCGGAAATATACTGTCCAAACGTGTTGGCCAGCGACTGAGGCTGAAAAGCGACTTGCACATTGGGCATCTTGGCGTCGTACTGGGTCATGCAAATATAGGTAAGCGGGAAGAACCCTTTTTCCCGTTTGAAGCTGTCAAAATCGGGGTCTACCAATGTGCGGGTAATTTCTCTGGCCCGGTCGGGGCGGAAATTGAAACAAATCACCGAATCCCCGGCGCCAATGGTGGCATCTTTCAGGCAGACAGCCGGCAGAACAAATTCGTCAGTGATATCTTTACCATAAGATGCCTTGACCGCCGCTACAGGATCGGCGGCGTTTTCCCCTTCGCCGTACACCATGGCGGCGTATGCTTTCTCCACCCGCTCCCACCGGTTGTCCCGGTCCATGGCGTAATACCGGCCCATGACAGTGGCAATTTGCCCAATGCCAATTTCCGCCAGTTTGCTTTGCAATTCGGCAACAAAGTCAGCACCGGAGGTGGGCGGCACATCCCGGCCGTCCAGCAGGCAGTGCACAAACACTTTGCCAAGACCGGCCTTTTTCGCCATCTCCAGCAAAGCGTACAAATGGGTATTGTGGCTGTGAACGCCGCCGTCGGACAAAAGTCCGTACAAATGCAGCGCCGTGCCTTTGGCCTTGCAGTTTTCCATGGCGGCGGCCAAAGCGGCATTGGTGAAAAAGTCGCCGTCGGCAATAGATTTGGTAATGCGTGTCAGCTCCTGATACACAACGCGGCCCGCGCCAATGTTGGTGTGTCCCACCTCGGAATTGCCCATTTGGCCGTCCGGCAAACCCACGTCCATGCCCGACGCTCCAATCAGGGTGTGGGGGCATGTGGCCAGCAGCTTATCCAAATTGGGGGTGGCCGCGGCGGCAATCGCGTTGCCATAGGTCTCTGTCCGATAGCCAAACCCATCCATAATCATCAGCATCAATGGTTTTCTCATTTGCGTTACCCCGTATCTCAAAATTTAAATGCATGGCATACCAATGCACTAATATAAATCGGCGGGCGGTCAAAATCCGCCCGCCTGCATCGCTTCTATTTACTTGCGGCCGCCACAATAGCGGCAAAATCAGGCGCTTTCAGGGATGCGCCGCCAATCAGACCGCCGTCCACATCGGGCTGGGCCAAAAGCTCGGCGGCATTTTGGGCGTTCATCGAACCGCCATATTGAATGACCAACCCGTCGGCCGCGCCTTTGTCGTAAAGGCCGGCCACTGTGGCGCGAATCAGGGCGCAGACCTCGTTGGCCTGTGCCGCTGTCGCGGTTTTGCCGGTGCCAATAGCCCAAACAGGTTCGTAGGCGATGATCACTTTTTGCAATTCTTCCTTGCTTACGCCCTGCAAGGCCACTTTTGTCTGCAGCGCGCAAACTTCGCCGGTAATGCCCTGTTCCCGCTGGGCAAGGGTCTCGCCCACGCAAAGAATAGGGCGCAGCCCGGCGTCCAGTGCCGCCCGCAAACGGTCGTGAACGGTGATGTCGGTTTCGCCAAAGTACTGGCGGCGCTCCGAGTGCCCCAGCACCACATATTCCACACCCAGTTCCACCAGCATAGAGGCGGCAATTTCGCCGGTAAAAGCGCCGTTTGCGGCCCAGTGGCAGTTTTGCGCCCCCACTTTAATGTCGCAGTCGCTGGCCGCTTCAACGGCAATGCTCAAATCGGTAAAGGGCACGCAAACCACCACCGTACATCCGGCGTTGGTGCAAAGGGTTTGCAGCTCTTCAATAAGAGCTTTCGATTGGGCAATATTGTTATTCATTTTCCAGTTGCCGGCAATCACCGCCGGACGCAGCGCTTTATTCATTGCAATAACACTCCTTGCGTATCAGACGATACGGCGTTGTCAATATGGTTGGCTCCTAAAACTCGGGGGAATTGGGAGCAGGCTCTTCCGGCGCATCCAGCTCGGGCCCATTGGTAACGGGGGCCTCCGGCGGGGTGTAAACAGGGGTAGGCGGATAAGCGGGCGCCTCGGTGGGATAAAGGGGCGGCGCCACGGGTGCGGGGGGTACCGGTGCCATGGGCTGGGGCTGGGCCGGCGCATTCGTGTTGGTGTAATAGGGCGGATTGGAAGGCGCTGCCGGCGCCTGGGTGCCGCCGTAGCCATAGGTAGTTGTATTGGGTGGGGGGGTATAGCCGCCGCCGCTGGGAGGAGGCGCGTAGCCCCCGTCGGAATAACCATAAGCGGCTGCCAACGTGCGGGAAGGCTTATTGCGGATAATGAAAATAAATACCCAGCTTAACCCAAATAAAATGGAAAGAATCAAATAAAGTACCGCGCTGTCGGGCGCATAATCATTGTAAATTTGATACATGGCAATGCAGTTGATCACGATCAATCCCAGTGAAATCGCGTAGGTCACCATCATCATCGTCATATAAGTGGAGGTATAGCCTTCACCCGCCGCAATACCCACCGGAATAGTGACCACCATACTGACCAAACTGGCAATCAGCAAAATCAAGCCGTAATAGGTTTTTTGGCCCTTGCCCCGCCAATTGATGTCGTCGGCCACCGCGCCTATCAAATAGGTGTTGGCCAGGGGAATCCAGGCCAAAAAGCCGGGCATCCCCCTGCCGTTGGCAATTTTGGAAAGACCGATGGCGGTAAAAATATAAACCACCAGCGCAAAAATGGCGACCAAGAAAAATACCACGCCTAAAACCACTAACATGGCGCCAAGATCATTTCCCAGACTATCCATGCAAAAACCTCCTTCTAACAAGCTGTCTGCGAAGCCAATCGCTTTTCGATGCAATCCTTATTTATCGTCAAGACAGGCGATGCCGGGCAACTCCAGACCCTCCAGGAATTCCAGCGAAGCGCCGCCGCCGGTGGAGATATGGGTCATTTTGTCCGCAAAGCCCAATTTGACCACAGCCGCTGCCGAATCGCCGCCGCCAATAATGGAAACAGCGCCGCTGTCCGCCACAGCACGGGCGACATCAAAAGTGCCCTGGGCGAATTTTTCCATCTCGAACACACCCATGGGGCCGTTCCACACCACCGTGCCTGCGCCTTGAATCGCCTCGGTAAACAGCTTGCGGGTTCTCGGCCCAATGTCCATACCCATCCACCCGTCGGGAATCTCGTCGGAATCCACCGTCTGCTTCTGACAGTCCTCGGCAAACTTGTCGGCCACTTCGTTGTCTTCCGGAATCAGGAATTTAACGCCCTTGGCTTCGGCGTCTTTCATCATTTGGCCGGCCTCGGCCACTTTCTCGTCCTCGCACAAAGAATCGCCAATTTGATGGCCCAAAGACTTCATAAAGGTGTAGGCCATGCCGCCGCCGATAATCAGAGTATCCACTTTGTTAATGAGGTTGGTGATAACGCCAATCTTATCCGAAACTTTGGCGCCGCCCAAAATGGCCACAAAGGGGCGTTTCGGGTTTTCCAGCGCGCCGCCCATAATCTCAATCTCTCTTTGAATCAAATAGCCGCAAACAGCAGGCAGATAGTCGGCCACACCGGTGGTGGAGCAGTGGGCGCGATGAGCGGAACCGAAAGCGTCGTTGACAAACACTTCGGCCAAAGAGGCAAACTCTTTGGAAAGCGCGGGATCGTTTTTCGTTTCGCCGCGTTCAAAGCGCACATTTTCCAAAAGCATGACGTCGCCGTCTTTCAAAGCGCCGGCCAGCGCCTTGGCGTCAGAACCGACCACGTCTTTGGCCATTGCCACCGGTTTGCCCAAAAGCTCGGCCAGCTTGGCGGCTACCGGCGCCAGCGAAAACTCGGGGTCGGGGCCATCCTTGGGGCGGCCCAAATGGGAACAAAGAATGATCCGGGCGCCCTTCTCAATCAGATAGCGAATGGTGGGCAGCGACTCCTGAATGCGCTTGTCACTGGTGATAACGCCCTCTTTAATGGGTACGTTAAAGTCGCAGCGGACCAAAACCCGCTTGCCGGAAACCGCAATATCTTCGATAGATTTTTTGTGAATGTTCTGCACGTTGGTGTACTCCTTCCGTTTTAACCGCCCGGCTGTGCGGGGGTTCGCTATAGGGGTTCCAGCTGGGGCGGGCACTGGGCCGCGCCACAGCAAAAGAGATAGGCAAGGCAAAACCGGCCGCTCTTTTCACGCATCGCACGCTCTGTGAAAAAAATGCCAATTACCACCCTTTATTGTATAGCATCAGTCCGGATTTTGCAAGCAATCAAAGCGGAAAATCCCCAATGTTTTTACCCGGTTTTTTGGGCATATTGCGAATATGCCGCTTGCTCCTCTTGACGCGGGACGGGGCATAAGCTACAATAAAGAGGCGCAAAATGTAACAACTGTTATAAAAGGCGGTGGCGTAAACGGCTTTCGAAAACCAGCTTAATATTGTATTAATCGAGCCGCAAATTCCCCAAAATACCGGCAACATTGCCCGTACCTGCGCCGCAACCGGGGCCAGGCTGCACCTTGTGGGGCCCATGGGTTTTGCCGTCGATGACGCCAAGCTCAAGCGTGCGGGGCTGGACTATTGGCATTATCTCGATATCACCTATTATGACAGTTTGGCGGATTTTATGGCTTGCGCCAAAGGCGAGATGTTTTTCTTTACCACCAAAGGCCGTCGGCGCTATACCGACGCGGTATACCCAAACGGCTGCTATCTGCTGTTTGGCCGCGAGGATGCCGGCCTGCCGGAGGATCTTTTAAAAGATCACGAGCCGACTTGTCTGCGAATTCCCATGGCCGGCGGACTGCGCAGCCTCAATCTATCCAATGCCGTCGCGGTCGCTGTCTACGAAGCTTTGCGCCAGTGGGATTTCCCCGCCCTGCAAAATGAAGGACAGCTTACCAAATTTAAGTGGGAGGGCAACAACATCCATGGCTAATATACGACTGATTACCGATGCACCCAGCGACATTCCCGACGAAATTCTCAAAGAACTGGACAACATTGTAATGCTTACATACCCCATCTTTGTCGATGGCCGTGAATATCGGGAGCGGGGAGATTTTACCGTTGCGGGGTTTTACGATGTGCTGGCCGCCGCCAAAGAAATTCCCACAACTGCCCATGCGAACATGGTGGAATATGGCGAGGCGTTTGAGAAAGCCCTTCTGGACGGCATCGACCACCTGTTTGTCTGCGTCATATCGTCGGCGGGCTCCAACTCATATCATACGGCAATGATGGCGAAAAATACATTTATGGAAAAAAATCCAAATGCCAGCATGACTCTGGATATTATCGACTCCCACAGCTACAGCCTGGGCTATGCCTTTGGCATCATCGCCGCAGCCCGGGCCGCCAAAGCCGGCAACCCCACCCGGGACGAAATCCTTGCCATCCTGGAGGATTTTTTGCGAAGCCACCGGCTGGTGCTCACCCTCTTCAATTTGGACTATGCCCGCAAATCGGGGCGCATCAGCACAGCGGCCGCCTTTGTGGGCGAAATGCTGGGTTTTCGCCCCATTCTCTTTGTCAACGAAAACGGCGTCATAGAAAATGCCGACCGGGTACGGGGGGACAACAAAGCCATTGCCGCCTTGGCCGATGAATATTTTGCCAAATGCACCGACCTCAACGCCCCTTACTATATCGCCCGCGGGGCGGATACCGCCAACGCCTTAGAATTGGAGGCGCTCATCAAGGCAAAAACCGGCAAGGCCAGCGCCTGTATATATCAGGTGGGGGCGTCCGTTGCCATCAATGCGGGCCCCACGGTGCTGGGCCTGCTCTACCGAAACAAATAGAATACGGCAATAACGAAAATCCACCCGTTTCAAACGGGTGGATTTTCGTTAACGGGTCTAGCCCTTGTTTACCAGCCACACACAAACGGCGCTTGTACGATCCGGCAGATGCACAAGGCAAATTGCACCCCAGTACAGACCCAAAACAGTTCTCCCCAAAGGTCGAGCGGTTCCTGCGCAGATATGCCCTCGCCCTAAGGATGGGGTTGGGGGAAACCATGTGGGTTCCCCCAGAAAATGTTTTTGCATACTTTTTGCGCCAAAAAGTATGAGCCGGTCGCGGCTCGAGCGACAGGCTATATCTTTTCTGGAGAGACTGCACATCTGCTCCACTTTGATTCAATATCGATATTGATATCGGCCTTTGTTCTTCTTCACCGTTCGCATATCAGCACAGCGCCAAAACCGTTCTCCCGCAAAGCCCAGCGTTTCCTGCGCACCTATGTCCTCGTCCTAAGGATGGGGAAGGGGAAACCATGTGGTTTCCCCAAAAAGTATAAGCCGGTCGCGGCCCGAGCGACAGGTGATATCTTTGCCGGAGCGGCTGCACGTCTACTCCAATTCTATATTGATATCAGCACCAACGCTATTCTCTTCATCGCGAAACCCCGTGCCAGCACGTTTTTTTACGTATTTTCGGTTTACAGCTGCATGGCCAAAATCAATGTTCCCACAACAGCGGCAATCAAAATGCCAATTAGCACCCAGGTGAAAGGACGGGCAAAGTTAGACGTCCAGCCGATGCCAAAACGTTTTTCCACAAACAGCGCGGGATCATCGGGGTTGTAGTAAAAAGACCCCAGCTTCCAGTACCGGTCGTCGTCCCGAACCGACAGGATTTCACTGTCCTTGTGGCTGGCCATTTTCAGGCGGCTGCCCCCTTGGCCGTAGTGGATGGTCATCCATATCACCCCCGCAAAAATAAAGACAAGGGGCGCAAGGGTGACATACATCATGCCCGTTTGCGGGATGATGCCAATGATCATCAGCTGCATCAATAAAAATTCCACCTGCAAAACCGTTGCCATCAGAATGGTAAAGATACTCCATCCACGGCGAAAGGCTGCCACCCGCCGCAGGCTTTCCTCCTGATTATCGGTGGCAATCGTCACCCGGCTTTTGCGGATGATTATCAGCACAAAGGTAAACAGCAGCGCTAAAAAAATCATAGTACCCACCATAAAGCCCGCATTCAAAGGGCTTTTGGCCGCATAGCGGTCCACCTCTCCCACCAGGTTGTAGTGCATGGGTATTTGGGTGGGCAACCCCGGATAATAGGCAATGGTGACGCCGGCTGCCACGGCGGCAACGCCCCAAAATACCAGCGACCACCAGGCGGAGGGCAGTTTGGCCACATGGTCAGGTGTCAACGCCACAGCAATTCTGCTGACCGTTCTTTCGCTCCATCCCGCCGCCTGCTTAATGGCCAGCACTTTGGCCCGCTGGCGTAAAAACCAGCCGAACGCCAAACCCATCAGCAAAAAAATGCAGAGCAAAGGCCCGGCCACCATCCAAGGGCCCCACAGGGTCAGGCCAGCGGAAGCAAGGGTAATGACAAATCCGCCGCCCAAGACAACGGCCCGATAATTTTTGCGCAGTGCCTCCAGTTCCGGCTGCGCATATTCTTTTTCCGGCACGGCGACGCCAAAACAATCGGTGCGGCGGATGTAATAAGGCGTATAGGCCAGCAAAAAAGTGGTAAACAACATAATAGGGACAAAAGTAATGAGCATGATCATATTCGCAGTCATCGGCTATGCTCCTTTCAGGGCATCGTAAAGCCGGCCGCAAAGGGCCAGAAAATCTTCTTGGGCCATCGCCTTGGCTTTGGCCTGAGCCGCAGCTGAGGTGACCAGAGCGGAAATGCGGGCAATATCGGCGGGGGAGGGGGCGGCATCGGGGCTGATGACGGCGCCGTCCCTGCGGTGCAGCTGAATAAAGCCGTCCTGCCGCAGCAAGCTGTACGCCTTATTCACCGTGTGCATGTTAATGCCAATGTCCACCGCCAGTTGGCGCACCGGCGGCAGCGCCTCACCCATCGTTAAAACACCCGAGGCGATGCCCAGCACGACACCGTCGTATACCTGTTGGTAAATAGGAATTTCGCTGGCCATATCCAGTTCCAATATCACAGAAGTTTCGCCTCCTTAAAAATGGAATATACTTGTTATATATAATATATAACAAGGCGAACGATTTGTCAATATGATTCTAACGTCAAACCTTAAAAATCCAAAAGAAAAAACTCAATTTGTATATTTTAACCAAATTTTTAATGCGCTTTTATCACTTGTATCTCCTTGATTTTGTTAAAATACCTTTGCAAGTTTTTTTTTGTATGTTATAATGTTGCGTATAAAATGAGTGTGGTATGCGCCAAATGCAGGCGTTACATAGGACATACCCAATGCCGCGCCGTTTTTGAAGGGGAAAAACAGACTTTATAAAAGCAACTGAAGGGGTGTATCACATGTTTTCAACTCGCAAGCTGCGTGCGCCTGTTATGGTCGCACTGATTTATGTGCTGATTATGGCGCTGACCTTAG
>JAVBNO010000035.1:0-7154 GCA_031551485.1 Oscillospiraceae bacterium | reverse complement strand
TATTTGCCCAGCTGGGCTGCCAGATTGACCCAGCCGAACGCCTTGAACACCTCACCATCGCCAAGCAGCAACTGGTGCAAATTGCAAAGGCGTTGTCGGCCAACCCGCGCATCTTAATCATGGATGAACCGTTCTCCTCTCTTTCCGATGAAGAGGCCGCCACCTTGTTTGGCATTATGAGCCGCCTGCGGGACAGAGGGGTGGGCATTATCTATATTGACCACCGCATTTCCAACTTTTATAAAATTGGCGACCGCCTTACTGTGCTGCGCGACGGTAAATTGGTGAACACTGTGCAGATTAGCGATGTTTCACCCGATGAAATTATCAGCATGATGGTGGGACGGGATATTGAAAACTTGTACCCCAAATTCAATACGGTGCAGCCGTCCGTCAAATTTGAGGTTTCCGGCGTTTCCAGCGCCCATGTGAACGACATCAGCTTTCGGGTGCACGCCGGCGAGGTGTTCGGTCTTGGCGGTTTGGTGGGCGCCGGCAGAACAGAAGTGTTCCGCGCCATTTTTGGCACCGACAAAAAAACGGCGGGCACAGTTCGCGTGAACGGCACACCGGTTACGATTTCCTCCACCGTTGACAGTGTGCGCAACGGCATCGCCCTCATTCCCGAAAACAGAAAGCTGGAAGGCCTTTGCCTCGGCCGCAGCATTCTTTTTAACACCACACTCATCATTATTCAAAAGCTTGCCCGCCTTTTGCATATTGACCGCCGCGGCGAACATAAGTTGATGCAGGAGCAAATTGAAAAATTGCATATTAAACTGGGCCATGTGGATGACTTGGTCAGCAGTTTGTCCGGCGGCAACCAGCAAAAAGTGGTGCTGGCCAAGTGGCTTTGCCTGGAAAATTTGGAAGTATTGCTGCTTGACGAGCCTACCCGCGGTATCGATGTAGGGGCAAAGCAGGAAATATACAGGCTGATTAATGAACTGGCCAATACCGGCATTGCCATTGTTCTGGTTACCTCCGAGCTACCGGAGCTGATTAACCTTTGCGATCGTATTGCGGTTGTCCGCAACGGAAAAATTGCAGGCGTTTTGGAAAAAGAAGCGTTTAGCCAAGAAAACATTATGCGCCTTTGTGTATAAGAAGGAGGAAAATATTATGCAGCCTACCAGAATTAATCTTGGATATGTGCCGCTGCGCCGCGGCGTTTTCAGCGCCCAGGCGGCCGCCGAAGAGCGGGCCAAAGCGCTTGCCGCGTTTCAAGCATGGGATATTTGTGATATCACCGACATCGGTTCCATTAATCAAGAAGGCTTGTTGTTTGATGAGTGCGACCTGCCAAACACCATTGCCATTTTGCAGAAAGCCAATGTAGACGGCTTGTTGTTGGCAAACAACAACTTTGGCTGCGAGCATTTGGCGGCCAAAGTGGCCAAGGCGATCGGCAAGCCGGTGCTGCTGTGGGGCCCCCGGGACGAAGCGCCCGCCCCCGACGGCACGCGTACGCGGGACAGCCAATGCGGCCTGTTTGCCACCGGCAAAGTGCTGCGCCGCTTTAATGTGCCCTTTTCTTATGTAGTCAACAGCCGCTTGGAAGATGCGGTGTTTCAAAACGGGCTGCGGGATTTTATTGCGGTTTGCGGCGTGGTTAAGGCATTTCGCAACATTCGCATTTTGCAGGTCTCTACCCGTCCCGATGAATTTTGGACCATGATGTGCAATGAAGGGGAACTACTTGAAAAATTCAATGTACAAGTTTACCCGGTCACCTTTGTTGACATTCAAACCGGTGTGGATGTATTGTTAAAAGATCCCTCCAACCCCCAGCTTACCCAGGCCGTTCAGCAGTTGGAAGACAGCTTGCAGTGCGAAGGCATTGAAAAACAGGCCATTTTAAATTTGGCGGCTTTAAAAGTAACGCTGCGCCAACTGGCCGACAAGTTTAATTGCAATGCCATTGCCATCCAGTGCTGGTTTTCCATGCAAAAACTGTTAGGCATCATGCCTTGTGTGGCCAACGGTTTGCTCACCGACGAAGGGATTCCCACCGTTTGTGAAACCGACATTCACGGTGCCATCAGCTCGATTATGCTGCAAGCCACTGTGCTCAATACACGGCCTATCTTTTTTGCGGACATGACCATTCGCCACCCCGCCAATGACAACGCCGAGCTGCTGTGGCACTGCGGCAACTTCCCGCCCTCTTTGGCGAAGGACGCCGCCGGCCGTACATTGGACTGTAGCTTTATTGTCGATGCCAAATGCCCCGGCATTGGCGTTTGGGAGATTAAAGGCGGCGACATTACCGTTTGCCGTTTTGACGGCGACCACGGCGAGTACCGGCTGTTTATTGGCGAAGGCCAATCGACGGACGGCCCTGCCAACAAAGGCACTTACCTTTGGCTGGAAGTCGGCAATTGGCCTTTGTGGGAACACAAGCTGGTAACGGGCCCCTATGTGCACCACTGTGCCGGCGTGCATGGCAAGGTAGGTCATATTTTGTTGGAGGCCTGCAAGTACATCCCCGGGCTTATGCCCGACCCTGCCGAACCCAGCCACAGCGAGCTGGAACGCCGTCTGATGGGATTATAAAGCCAAAGAAGATCAACATTCAAATACAATTGCGTCAATGATGAAAGGGTGGGCTTATGAAAAAATTTATTAATCATCCGGACAATATTATGGACGAGACCATGCAAGGCTTTGCGCTTTCCAACCGTAAAAGGTTGCATCTGCCAGAGGGCACACATAATATGATGCGCAAAAGTCCCAAAGCAAAAGGCAAAGTCAAATTGGTTGTCGGCAACGGCGGCGGCCACGAACCCGGTCTGATGGGTTGGGTTGGCTACGGCATGTATGACCTGGATTGCCTTGGCAATATCTTTACGGCACAAGCCGGCAAAGTGTTTTTCGCGGGCATTCAGGCCATTGACGACGGCAGCCCCATTTTGCTCACCATTGCCAACCACGCGGGCGATGTTGTCAACGGCAATATCGCATTTTCGCTGGCGCAAAAAGCGGGCATGCAGGTGGAGAAAGTGGTGTTCTACGACGACGTTGCCTCCGCCCCCAAAGGCCAGGAAGAGGAGCGCCGGGGCATGGCCGGTATGATGTTTTCGATTAAATGCGCCGGAGCCGCGGCAGAAGAAGGGGCCAGCCTTGAGGAGTGCGCCCGCATTTTCGACAAAGCCCGGGACAACGTGCGCACCATTGCGCTGACGATGACAACCTGCACCCATCCGGTCACCGGCATGGTTATGATGGAAACCCCAGAGGATGAAGTCGGTATGGGCGCCGGCGTTCACGGCGAAAGCGGTTCGGATGCGGTTAAATTCGGACCCTCCGCCGGTATTATGCAGGTGGCCTGCGACCGTTTGATCGAAGATATGCCCTACGTTTCCGGTGATGAAGTGGTCGTGCAAATTAACGGCATGGGCTCTACCAGCATGATGGAGATGTGCATTGTCAGCAACGATGTTTGCACCTATCTGTCTTCCAAGGGTATTTCGGTTTACGATATGGCAGTGGGCGAGTATGTGACAACCCAGGAGATGGGCGGCATATCCCTTTCTTTTATGAAGCTGGATGATGAGCTTAAAAAGTATTGGGACGCACCCTGCAGCACCCCTGCCTATACCAACGTATAAACAAGTTCGCCAATGAAGAGGTGAATCATGAGCGGTAAACAACTGTTAAGTGTGCGTGAAGTCAGCAAAACCTTTGGCGCGGTTAAAGCGCTTACAAAAGTGAGCCTTGATCTTTACGAGGGCGAAATCGTCAGCATTATTGGCGAAAACGGCGCTGGCAAATCGACACTCATGAATATTATTACCGGTATTTATCAACCGGACGAAGGGCAAATTTTTGTTGAGGGCGAGCAAATGCAGATGCAATCACCGCTGGACGCCCTTGCGGCGGGTGTGGCCATTGTGCACCAGGAAATGGTGAACTGCCCCAATATTACAGCGGCTGAAAACATTTTTATCAGCTCCATTGTGGCCTCTAAAAATCCCTTCATCCATTACCGTGACCTTAATCAAAAAGCGGCAGCGCTTTTGCAAAATTTCGAAGGCTACATAGACCCCACAGCCAAGATGGGCTCTCTTTCGGTATCAGAGCAGCAGGTGGTGGAAATTGCAAAAGCGCTTTCCACCAAGGCCAAATTCATCATTTTTGATGAGCCGACCTCCTCCCTTACCGAGGATGAAGTGGCCCGCCTTTTCCAAATCATCCGCAAGCTGTCCAGCGAGGGCATCGGCATTTTATACATCAGCCATCGCATGAGTGAAATTTTTGAACTCAGCACCCGGGTGGTCATCCTGCGGGACGGTGTGCATGTAGACACGCTCCCCATTGAAGGGCTGACCGAGGATATCCTGGTCAGCAAGATGACCGGCCGCACACTGGGGGATTACTGTCCGCCCAAAGCTAGCGCGGTTGGCGACCCGCTGTTTGAGGTAGAGCACTACACCGGTGCCATGTTTAAAGATGTCAGCTTCAAGCTTCACCAAAATGAAATTCTTGGTTTTGCGGGTCTGATTGGGGCGGGGCGCAGCGAGGTGATGAAAGCCGTTGTGGGCCTGATGCCCAGCAAAAAAGGCAGCATTAAGCTGGGCAACGAACGTTGTCGCTTTAAAACCTATGCCAAAGCGGTTGAAAAAGGCGTTGTCTATTTGACCGAAGACCGCAAAGTGGAAGGACTTTTTCTGCCCATGGATATTGAGCAGAACATGTCTATCCTGAATTTAAAGCGCATTTCCGGCAAATTTTTTGTGAATAAAAAGCGCCAGGTCGAGCAGGCCGAAAAATTCAGCCGCCAGATGAATGTCAAAGCCTCCGGGCTGCAACAAAAAGTGGGCACATTGTCCGGCGGCAACCAACAAAAAGTGCTCATTGGCAATGCCCTGTCGGTCGACCCCCAAATTATCATTTTGGACGAACCCACGCGGGGCATCGATGTAGGCGCCAAGGCGGAAATTTATCGTAATTTACGCGACATGGCCAATGCCGGGGTGGGGGTCATCGTAGTGTCCTCGGACCTGCCGGAAGTCATTGGCCTTTGTGACAGGGTATGTGTGATGTATGAAGGCCAGCTGCGGGGCGAAGTGACAGGGGACGACATTAATGAGCAGCGCATTCTACAAATCGCATCCGGCCTGTAAAGTGAAAATTCATTGCTGAACGAAAAGAGGTAATGTTATGGGAAATAGCCAATCGGCAAACACCTTACAAGGGAACAGCCTGATGCGAGGTGTCAAAAGACTATTTTCTTACCGCGAAACCACACTGGTACTTATGATTTTACTGATGTTTATCATCATTCCCTTTTTCCGGCCGGTGTTTGCCACGCCCCAAAATATCATTGCGACGCTGCTCAACGTGGCCACCAAAGGCATTGTGGGCATCGGCATTACCATGGTGCTTATTTCCGGCGCCATCGACCTTTCGGTTGGCGCGGCGGTGGCTGTTGTTTGTGCCGTGTTTGGACGTGTCTACCTGGCTACCAAAAATGTGTTTTTTGCCATGCTGGTGGCGCTTATCGCGGCCTTGGTGGTGGGTACTGTCAACGGTGTTCTCATTACCCGCTGCAAGTTAAGCCCCTTCATCTCCACTCTCGCTTCCATGGGTATATGCCGCGGCATTACCTTTGTGCTTACCAGGGGAACACCCATTAAGCTTACCTCTTTGCCCACCATGTACCGGGCCCTGGGTACCGGCACTTTGTACAGCATCCCATGGGTCGTTGTGCTGTTTATTGCCATGACCATTGCAGGCCATTTCTTCATGAAGAAGTCCAAAGTGTTGCGCCAAAACGTTTACACAGGCAGCAATGAAAAAGCGGCCCGATTTTCAGGCGTCAATACCCGGCGCGTGCTGCTTATGACTTACTTCTTCTGTGGCTTCTTGGTGTGGGTGGCCGCGCAAATGTCTGTTGGCCGGTTTCTTACCTCATCCCCCAGCTATGGCGTTGGGTGGGAAACCGAGCTGATCGCCGCAGCCGTCATTGGCGGCGCGACCCTCACCGGCGGCGAAGGCTCCATTATTGGCACAGCCCTTGGTCTTGTCATGCTTGGCTTTGTCAGCAGCGCCATTGTTTTATTTGGTGTATCTGTGTATTGGCAAGATCTGATCAGCAACCTCATCCTGTTAATTGCCGTTTTGTTAGATGCGTTTATTGAAAGCAGAAAAAACAAACAGGCAAAGCGTAGCCTTGCTTAAACGGTCATTAATTCCTGTCCTAGGAATTAATTATAAAGTTAAAGGAGATTTCGTATGAAAAGAGTATTTGCTTTACTTCTTGTGTTCACGATTCTTTTTGCAGGCTGTTCCACTGGGCAAGGGCCTACAACTCCCGACACAGCATCGGCACCTCCGGCTTCCCAGGGTGACCAACCCGCCGTTTCTTCCGGCAGCGTTACATATGCAAGCCAACCCGCCTTTGTCGGCGACCCCAGCGAAATGTACTTTTTTGTTTGCTGGTATGCCGGCAACGAATGGTGGGTAGGCGGCTACGAAGGCTTTAAAGACGCAGCCCGCCAGCTGGGCGTTAACACCAAATGCGTTGGCGCGCCTGATGACGCCATTGACGCCCAAATTGCCGTTCTGGAGCAAGTCATTGCCCAGCAGCCCGCCGGCATTTCGCTGGCATGCAGCGACGGCAGCTCTTTTGGCTCTGTTGTCGAAACAGCCCTGAAAGCGGGTATCCCCATTGCCACCACCGATAACAAAGTGGAAGAAGCCAACCCCATTATGTTCATGAGCTATGACGACGACGCCATGACCAAAGTGGCCGCCGACCGTATTGGCGAAGCTTTGGGCGGCAAAGGCAAAGTGGCGATTCTGGAAGTGGTAGGTCAAACCAACCTGGAACTGCGTACAGCAGCCTTCAAAGCCAACATGGCCAAATATTGGCCCGACATTCAAATCGTCGGCAGTGCCAACACCGGCCATGACGAACTGAAAGGCGCCTCCGACACCGCTAACTTCCTGGCTGCAAACCCCGACCTTGACTATATTTACACCTTGAATCCGACAGCGGCGATGGGCGCGGTCACCGCCATTAAAGAAGCCAAATCCAACTGCCGCGTGATCACCATGGACGTTAACGAAAACGTGGTTGACTACATCAAAGACGGCAGCATTGACGGCGCGATTATGCCCGACTCTTACACATTTGGTTACCTGACCAT
>JAVBNO010000084.1:0-11987 GCA_031551485.1 Oscillospiraceae bacterium | reverse complement strand
GTGCTGCCGCTCCGGCAGGCATCTAGCTTGTCGCTTAAGCCGCGACCGGCTCATACTTTTTGGCGCAAAAAGTATGCAAAAACATTCTTCGGGGAAACCACATGGTTCCCCCACGAGCCCCCTCCACTCTCCGAGGGGGATGAAATGCAAAGCATATTGCAGACAGCAGGTAATTCGTTTTGCGCATCTGTCACCACATGATCGTATCAGCATCGTTTAGGGGTTATGGTAACTGGTTGTAAAAATATTGTGGGATTTATGCCTGCCATTCTTGCAGAGCGGCAGGTTTTGTGCGACAATAGCATTGGTCAAATGAAACAGGCATTTTCTTCAATTTTGAATCCTTTATTGGGGGTAGCTGCATGCGGGCTCATCGGGAAGTACTTTTGCAGATGGAGGGTATTGTCAAACGGTATGGGGACCTTGTGGCCAACGACCGGATAGACCTGGCGCTGCATAAGGGAGAAATTTTAGCCGTCATTGGCGAAAATGGCGCAGGCAAAACGACATTGATGAAAGTGCTGTATGGTCTGGAACAGCCGGATGCCGGGCGCATTACGCTGGACGGTAAAGAGGTGGCGTTTCACAATGCCGCCGGGGCCATCGCCCATGGCATTGGCATGGTGCAGCAGCATTTTATGCTGTTCGAACCGTTTACGGTAGCGGAAAACATTGTTTACGGCAAAGAGCCGCGGAAAGGCCCGTTTTTCGACATTCGCGCGGCCAACGAAATGGTGAAGGCGCTGTCGGAACAATACCAGCTGCCGCTGGATCCCAAGCGAAAAATCCAGGGGATGCCGGTGGGCCTTCAGCAGCGGGTGGAAATTTTAAAGGTGCTGTATCAAAATGCCGAAATCATCATCTTTGATGAGCCGACCGCCGTGCTGACCCCCCAGGAAGTGCATGAGCTTCTGAAAACAATGAAGCAATTGGCGAAACTGGGCAAGAGCATTATCATCATCACCCATAAGTTGGGGGAAGTGATGGAGGTGGCCGATCGGGCCATGGTCATGCGGCTGGGCAAGCGGGTGGCCGAAAAAAACATTGCCGATACGACCATTGAGGAGCTTTCCTTTTTGATGGTGGGACGGCAGCTGCAAAACACGGAAATTCCTCTGGTCAAACGGGGGAAGGATGTGCTGGTGGTTAAGGACCTGCACAAACAGGGCAAGGAAGCTATGCCTGTGCTCGATCATCTGTCCATTCATGTGGGCGCGGGGGAAATTGTGGGCATTGCCGGTGTGTCCGGCAATGGGCAGACCGAGCTTATCCAGTGTATATTTGGGCTGCAAAAGGCCGACAGCGGTGAAGTGACTGTGGAAGGCCGTGATGTATACAACCGGAATGTATTTTCGGTGCGGGAGGCCGGTGTGGCCTTAATTCCCGAGGACCGGTATATTTGGGGATCGGCTCAAGAAGCCACCATTGCGGAAACGGCAATTATGGCCCATTACCGCAAGCCGGAGTTTTGCCGGCACGGCGTGCTGAAAGTAAAGAACATTGAAAAGTTTGCCAAGGGCATTGTCAAAGAGTTTGGGGTGAAGACGGACGACGTGCACCTGAAAACGAAATCGCTGTCCGGCGGCAACGCCCAAAAGCTGGTGGCGGCCCGGGAGATTACCCAGCACACGCCGCTGCTGATTGCCTGCGAACCCACCCGGGGCGTCGATATTGGCGCGATGGAATTTATTCACGACACATTAATTAACAAGCGCAACGACGGCGGGGCCGTGCTTTTGGTGTCCAGCGAGCTGACGGAAATTATGAAGCTTTCCGACCGCATTTATGTTATGTACAACGGCCGCATCGGCGGGGAATTTGAGCGGGGCAAAGTGGACGAGGAAGAACTGGGACTTTTGATGGCGGGAGGTGGTAAACAGTGATGAAAAACAGACTGCGCAAAGTTCTAAGCGCTGTTTTGCAGCCCGCACTGGCCATTTTCATCGCCCTGTGCGTAGGCGCGTTGGCAATGCTGTTTACCGACGAAAATCCCATTCACGTATACGGCGTTATGTTTAAGGGCGCATTTGGCAATTTGTATTACCTGCTGACCACCCTGAACCGGGCGACCCCTATTATCATTTGCGGCCTGGGGGCAGCCATTGCCTGGAGTTCGCAATACATGGGCATTGGCGGCGAAGGGCAGATGATTTTTGGCGGCTTTACGGCGGCGATTATCGCTTTGTATGGCCCGGGGCCGATTTGGGTGCGGTTCGTCTGCGCCGTTTTGGGCGCGTTGCTTGTGGGCGGGCTGGTGTCGATGCTGTCGGCCTGGCTGCTGGACAAGTTTAAGATGTCGCTGGCCATCTCCACGCTGATGCTGAACTATACAGCCCGGTTTTTGACTATGCACTGGGTGACCAACTCATTTTTAGACCGGGCCGATTCCAACAAGCTGGTGCAGACGTTAATGGTGGACGAGGCCATGCGGCTGCCGAAAATTGTCGAGGGCTACACCCTGCACATTGGGTTTGTTTTGGCGGTGCTGCTGGTCATTGGCATGTGGTTTTTAATGAACCGCACCAAGTTTGGGTATGAAGCGAAGATGAGCGGATATAACCTTAACTTTTGCAACTACGGCGGCATCAGCAGTAAAAAGACCATGTATCTGGTGCTGGGGTTAAGCGGCGTTATCTGCGCATTGGCCGGTGTGGGGGAAGTGTTCGGCGTACAATACCGTTACCTCCACGACGCCTATGTCTCCGGCAGCTTTGCCTGGGTGGGGCTGAACGCGGCGCTGATTTCCAACTACGATCCCATCGGCATCTTCTTTACCTCTATTATTTTGGCGGGCATTCAGACCGGGGGCGGCGCCATCGCCCGCTCGACACATGTGCCGCTGGAAATTTCTTCGATTATTCAGGGCTGCATCACCCTGTTTATCTCGGCCAAGATTATCATTAAATGGCGGCGCCAGACCAAGGCGGCCAAAGCCAATCCCACGCCGCCGCCCGCTTTGGATGAGGGCGGGGAAAATGTGGAAGGGGGTGTGCCCAATGCCGGTTGATGCCGAATATTTGGCGGTTGTCTTTAATTCCACATTGCGGCTGATGACACCGATTTTATTTGTGGCGCTGGGCAGCGCGCTGTGTAACCGGGTTTTTATTTTCAATATCGGCCTGGAGGGCATGATGCTGGCCGGGGCGTTCACCGCTATTGTGGCCAACTATTACACCGGCAGCGTCTTTCTTTCGGTGCTGGCGGCCATGCTGGCGTCGGCGCTGGTGGCGCTGGTGGCGGGCATTTTTATGGTGAAGTTCCAGGGCGCCATGCTGGTGGTGGGCGTATCGATTAATATTTTGTTAAGCGGCCTGACCACCTATTTAATGCAAATTATCTTTGGGGTTAAGGGCGCTTTTGTGGACAGCCGTCTGGTGGGGCTGCCAAAGGTGGATGTGAGCTTTTTAGGCAACAACCGTATTTTGCAGACGATGTTCGGCTCGCTGACCTATCTTGACTATTTTTCCATTGTGGTGGCCATTGCGCTGTACTTCTTCCTTTTCCGGACACGCACCGGCTTTCATATGCGGTCGGTGGGCATCAACAAAGTGGCGGCGGAAAGCCTTGGCATTAAAGGCGACCGGCTGCAAATTATGACGGTGGTATTTTCGGGGTTGTTGTCCGGCATTGGGGGCAGCCTTTTGACCATGGGCGGCGTGACGATGTTTACCCAGAACATTACCGCGGGCCGCGGCTTCATCGCCATGGCGGCGGGCACATTGGGGGCGGCCCACCCGTTGGGTGTTATTGCCTCCAGCGCATTTTTCGGCTTTGCCCAATCGATGGCCAATATGCTGCAAAATACCAAAATTTCCAGCGAGCTGACAATGGCGATGCCGTATATGGCGACCATTGTGGCGCTGATGTTCTACAACTATGTGCAAATCCGCCGGGGTGTTACGCCGCGGCAGTAAGCGCAATGCATGCGCTGAGTTTATCAAGTAAGGAGAATGAAAAATGACTGTTGAGCGGGATTTTGCTTATTACCAAAAGAGTGCCGACTATTTAATGAAGCGCACCGGGTTTCAGCCGGATATCGCCATTATTTTGGGCTCTTGCCTGGGGCCGCTGGCGGATGAAATTGAAAATCCCATTGTGGTGGATTACGCCGACATCCCCAATTTCTTGTTGTCCACGGTGGAGTCGCACGCCGGCAAACTGATTTTTGGCACATTGAGTGGCCAGAAAGTCGTTTGTATGTCGGGGCGCTTTCACTACTACGAAGGGTACGATTTCGAGCAGCTGACAATTCCCATCCGGGTGTTTAAGTTGCTGGGGGTCAAACAGACCATTTTGACCAATGCGGCGGGGGCGGTCAACGAAGCCTATCGCCCCGGTGATATCATGATCATTAAGGATCATATTAAGCTGACAGGCGCCAGCCCGATGCGGGGGCCCAACATTAAAGAATTTGGGCCGCGGTTTTTCGATATTTCGGATATGTACACCAAGGCATTGCGTGCGATTGCCAAAGAGTCGGCCAAAGCCGTTGGCCTGGATGTGAAAGAGGGCGTGTACTATTTCTTCACCGGGCCCCAATTTGAGACACCGGCGGAAATTCGCGCCGTGCGGATTTTGGGGGCGGATGCCGTGGGCATGTCCACCGTAACCGAGGCGTTGACCGCCGCCCATTGCGGCATGCCGCTTTTGGCGCTGTCGCTGATGACGAATATGGCCGCCGGGGTGCTGGACCAACCGATTACCGACGAGGAAGTGGGCGAGACAGCCGACAAGGTCGCCACTGTATTTAAAGCGTATTTGCGGGATATTTTGACGAGAATGTAAGGGAGGGCAGCCGTATGCTGTTTCGCAATTTCACTTATGTGGACGAGCATTTTCAGACGCGCACCGGCAACATTGTGGTGGAGGGCAACAAGATTGTATCCATCACCGACACACCGCCGGCGGGGTACCAAGGCGAAGTGATGGACGGTGCCCACAAGATGATGCTGCCCGGACTTTATAATATCCATTGCCATGTGCCCATGGTGCTGCTGCGGGGATACGGCGAAGGGTTGGATTTGCACCGGTGGCTGCACGAAAAAATGTTCCCCTTTGAAGCGAAGATGAAACCGGAAGCGATGTACTGGGGCGCGATGCTGGGCATTGCGGAAATGCTGAAAAGCGGCTGTGCTTCTTTTACCGACATGTATATGAACACCATGAGCATTGTGGAGGCGGTGGAAGAGAGCGGCATCAAGATTAACATTTGCCACGGAGCCACCTGCTTTGACGACAATCTTTCGTATATGCAAGTGGAGGGGGGGCCCGCCACCGAAGCGTTGGTCAAGCATATGCGCAGCGCAAGCCACGACCGCATAGTTGCCGATGTGGGGCTGCACGCCGAGTACACCAGCACACCCCGCCTGGTGCAAGAGGTGGGGGCGTATGCCAAAGCAGAGGGATTGCGGGTGCATGTGCATATCAGCGAAACCCGCAAGGAGCACGACGAGTGCAAGCAGCGGCGGAACGGACGAACCCCGGCCCGGTATTTATATGACATGGGCTTATTTGACGTGCCCACAACGGCGGCCCACTGTGTTTTTGCCGAGGACGAGGATATTGACATCTTCCGGGAAAAAGGGGTCACTGTGGCCCACTGCCCTTCCAGCAACCTAAAGCTGGGCAGCGGTATTGCCCGCATTTGGAAAATGCACAACGAAGGGGTAAATGTGGGGGTGGCCACCGACGGCGCCGCCTCCAACAACAACCTGAATTGTCTGGAAGAGCTGAATTTGGCGGGTATTTTGCAGCGGGGCGCGTTGCAGGATCCGATGGCGATGGATATGCCCACGATGATGGCGATGGGGGCGCAGAACGGCGCCCAAAGCCAAGGACGTATGGACTGCGGCTGTATCCGGGTAGGCAACCGGGCGGACTTGGTTGTCTACGACCTGGACAAGCCCCATTTGACCCCGGTGTTTGATCCCCTTTCCAACGTGCTGTTTTCCGGGCAGGCGGAGGACATCTGTCTGCATATGATTGACGGAAAGGTCGTTTACAAGGATGGCGCGCTTTTGACGATGGACATTGAAAAGGTGATGTTTGAAAGCCGCCGCATTCAAAAGGAAATTTTAGCACAGCTGTAGGAGAGGGATTGTATGAGACGAGAAGACAGCGGCCTGGCTTTTATGCTGCAATATGAAAATGTCGCCTGGTACGAAGACGGCGCTGTGCGCATTTTGGACCGGCGCATTTATCCCACGCGGGTGGAGTATGTGACCTGCCGGCACTACAGCGAAGTGGCTCAGGCAGTGGCGGATATGGTCACCCAGAGCGCGGGGCCTTATACGGCGGCGGGAATGGGTATGGCGTTGGCGGCGGCCCAGGCGAAGGATTTGGACGGCGCGGCCTTTGGGGACTATATGGAAAAGGCGGCCTATACCCTGTCCCACGCGCGGCCCACCACAGTGCAGCGGATGAAGCTGATTGTGGATGCCTGCCTTGCGGTGGGCAAAGCGGCCAAAGCGGAGGGCAAAGCGGCGGACCGGGCTATTTTTGACCACACCATTGCCGACCTGAACCGGCGGTATAAACGCATTGAGACGGTGGCTGAGCATTTGGTGCGGATGTTCCCCAAGGGGGGACATATTATGACCCAATGCTTTGGCGAGACCATTGTGGGGCAGATGCTGAAGGTGGCCCGGAACCAGGGCAACGAACTGAAGCTGTTTTGCCCCGAGACCCGGCCCTATTTTCAGGGTGCGCGGCTGACGGCCAGCGTTGCCTACGACATGGGTTTTGATGTGACGGTCATCACCGACAATATGCCCGCATACACGATGCAGGCCAAAAAAATTGATGTATTCACTTCGGCCGCGGACGCCATTTGCATGGACGGCCATGTGGTGAACAAGGTGGGCACTTTCCAGATTGCCATTGCCGCCAAGTATATGGGTATTCCCTATTTTGTGTCCGGCGCGCCCGACCGGGGGCACGCCACCATTGACAGTATTACCATTGAGGAACGGGACCAAAAATATGTGCTGGAGGCTATGGGGGTACGCACCGCTATGGAAGGGGTGAAGGGTTTTTATCCTACCTTTGACGCCACGCCGCCCCACTTGGTTTCCGGGGTGGTGACTGACAAGGGTATCTTTTCCCCTTATGATTTGCAGCGTTATTTTGCCGATGGGGCGGATAATAACTTGTACGCTCCCGGCGTTGTTGTGGTATAATTCGGCTGAGCCAACAGCCCGTACAGTTTTCACTGTACGGGCTGTTTTATGTTCTAAAGGAGTCATCACCCTGGGTGCCGCCTGCCGCCCGGTGATGCGGCGTTGGGGGTAGTTATATTTTGCAATGGATACATTTTTTGTCGGTTTTCGTCATCAACTACGCTTGAACCGTTAATCAAATTCCGTGCCGCAAACCCTATTCCATTTTTCCCCTTCTCCCCTGCCTATTTCGCATTCTTAAGCTTTTTGGGCGACCGTACCGAACAAAGTGACCGGTGGCAAGTGGGGGGTATCATTTTGTAGTGGGCGGGGCCACGGGAAAAGGGCCAGCCTTTTTGGAAATACTAGGGGCGATGTGCTTGCGGCGGCAGGGCGAAGGGGGTATACTGGAAACAGGGTGTTCTAAAAAAAGCGCAAAGGAGTATGACAGATGAGAACAATGAAGCTGGGCGTGTCCAATTTGGAGGTGCCGGTTGTTGCTGTGGGCTGCTTTAGGCTGCATCGCCTTGGGGGCGTAGAAGCCGAAGCGTTTGTGAAAACGGCAATGGAGGGCGGGGCCAATTTTTTTGACCACGCCGATATATACGGCCGCGGCGAATGCGAAGAGATTTTTGCCAAAGCGGTGGGCATGAACGCCACAGTGCGGGAAAAATTGATTTTGCAGTCCAAATGCGGCATTAAGCTGGGGCAGATGTATGACTTTGACAAGGCGCATATTTTGGCGTCTGTGGATGGCATTTTGAAGCGGCTGAAAACCGACTATTTGGATGTGTTGCTGCTGCACCGGCCGGATGCCCTGATGGAGCCGGAGGAGATTGCCGAAGCTTTTACGATTTTGGAGCAGGCGGGCAAAGTGCGGCATTTCGGCGTGTCCAACCATCATCCCATGCAAATGGAACTTTTGAAAAAATATGTCAAACAGCCTCTTGTGGCCAACCAACTGCAGCTGAGCGTCGCTTTTGCCAATATGATTACCTCGGGGCAAAATGTAAACACCGAAGGGGATTTGGCCGTGAACCGGGACGGTTATGTGCTAGATTACTGCCGGCTGCACGACGTTACCATTCAGCCCTGGTCTCCTTTTCAATACGGGTACTTTGAAGGGGTGTTTTTGGATAATCCCAAATTCCCTGTCCTCAATGCCAAAATTGACGAAGTGGCCCAAAAACACGGCGTTTCCAACACCACCATTGCCATGGCGTGGCTGCTGCGGCATCCGGCCAAATTCCAACCGATTACCGGCACGATGAATTTGCAGCGGCTGCAAGACTGTATGGCGGCGGCGGATGTGATGATCAGCCGGGAGGAATGGTACGAGATTTATCTTGCGGCCGGGTATGAACTGCCCTAATTTTAATGAAACTTTAATTTGTTTTTGATGGAATTTGGAGCACTTCCTTTCTATACTGATAACAGTGAGAAAAGGAAGTGTGATCAATGATCGGTTTTGTGGTGGCTTTGGTGGGCGCGGTTTTGCTGTTTGCTTTTTCCCTTGTTCTGGGGATATTGGGTATGGTAGGCAAAATTGTGCTGCCGGTGGCCGGATTTGGCCTTAAGGTTATTTTCAGGGTGGCGGCCTTTGCGCTGGCGCTGATTGGCCTGTTTGTTCTGTTTATCATCATCATTTAACCATGGGCGTCCGCTGCTTTTGTGAAAGTGGCGGACGCCTTTTCGATGAGGGAAAACCTATTCACGAGGGGGGCGGCTGATGGCAGGAAGGTGCGAGACAAAATATCCGCTTTTGATGATGCACGGGGTGGGATTTCGGGATTTTAAACATGTGAATTATTGGGGGCGTATTCCCAGGGCGCTGGAAACAGAAGGCGCGCAGATTTATTACGGCAAGCAGGACAGCTGGGCCACCATCGAACACAATGCCGGGGAGATGCGGGCCCGCATTGACGCGATTTTGGCGGAGACAGGGTGCGACAAAGTCAATTTGATCGGACATTCCAAAGGGGGGCTGGAGGCGCGATATCTGGCAAGCCGGTTGGGGTATGGGGACAAAATTGCCAGCATCACCACGATTGCGACGCCGCATCACGGTTCGGGCACAATTGATTTGCTGCTCCGGCTGCCGGGCTGGGCTTTTCGGCTGGCGGCTTTTTTTGTAAACGTATGGTGCCGGGTGTTGGGGGATGCAAAACCGGATTTTTACCACACCTGCCGCCAGCTTTCCGCCTCTTTTATGGAGGGGTTTAACAAAGAGAACCCTGACTGCAACGGCGTCTATTACCAAAGCTATGCCACGGCGATGCGTCATCCGCTGAGCGATTTTCTGGTATGGATTCCCTTTGTGGTGGTTTCCCGCATTGACGGGGAGTGCGACGGGCTTGTGTCGATTCAGTCAGCTACCTGGACGAATTTTGGCGGCGTGTGGCGTGGGCGCACCGGGCGGGGTATTTCTCACATCGACTCGGTGGACGGGCGGCGACGCAATTTTAGCCGCCAAACCCAAGGAGACGGTGTCAGCGACATACGGGATATGTATATTCTGGCGGTAGAGCGGTTGGTGGAAAACGGTTGCTGAGACGGCAAAGTGACGGGCGGATTTGGCTTTGTGGAGCTCCAAATGCCGTCCGCTGCTTTTTTTCTTTTGACATCCATGATTTGCCCTTGCTTTTTCAGCTATAAAATGGCAAAATAATAACGTGTTTTCTTTGCGTGCTTAGATTTTATTTTGCAATAAAGGATGAAAAATGAATGGCACATCAACTGGTACTCATACTGGATTTTGGCGGGCAATATAACCAGCTTATTGCACGGCGGGTGCGGGAATGCGAAGTGTACTGCGCAGTGCATCCTTACACCACCAGCCTGGCAGAAATTAAGGCGATGGCGCCGATTGGTATTATCTTTACCGGCGGACCCAACAGCGTCTATGCTGACGACGCTCCTAAAATTGCAGCGGATATTTTTTCCCTTGGCATTCCGGTTTTGGGCATTTGCTACGGCGCCCAGCTGATGGCCAAGCTTTTGGGAGGGGAAGTGGAATCGGCCCCCGTGGGGGAATATGGCCGCACCCCCGTTTTGTATGATAACAATTGCCCTTTGTTTAAAGGGTTGCCCAGCGAAGGGGTGGCCTGGATGAGCCATTCCGACCGGGTAAAGGCAGTGCCCACCGGATTTGCCATCGCCGCCAAAAGCGACGTTTGCCCGGTGGCCGCCATGGCCGACGAGGGTAAGAGACTTTATGGCGTTCAGTTTCATCCCGAAGTGCTGCACACCCAGAACGGCGTGCACATGCTGCGCAACTTTTTGTTTGAGGTTTGCAACGCGGCGGGTGACTGGACCATTGGGGATTTTGCCGCCTCGGCGATTGAGAACATTCGTCAGACGGTGGGAGACGGCAAAGTACTGCTGGCGCTTTCCGGCGGCGTGGACAGTTCGGTTTGCGCGGCGCTTTTGTCCAAGGCCATTGGCAAGCAGCTGACCTGTATTTTTGTGGATACCGGCCTTATGCGCAAAAATGAAGGAGATGAAGTGGAGGAGGCCTTTGGCGGCAGGGATATCCATTTTATCCGTGTGGAGGCGCAAAAGCGGTTTTTAGGCCGGCTGGCCGGTGTGACCGAGCCGGAGAAAAAGCGTAAGATTATCGGCGAAGAATTCATCCGGGTATTTGAGGAAGAGGCCAAAAAATTGGGACAAGTGGACTTCTTGGCCCAGGGCACGATTTACCCCGACGTCATCGAATCGGGTGTGGGGGATGCCGCTTTGATTAAAAGCCACCACAACGTGGGCGGGCTGCCGGATTATGTGGACTTTAAAGAGATTATTGAGCCGCTGCGGCTTTTGTTTAAAGATGAGGTGCGGGAATTGGGCACCGAGCTGGGGCTGCCGGATTATCTGGTGTGGCGGCAACCATTCCCGGGGCCGGGGCTGGGTATCCGTGTTATTGGAGAAGTGACCGAGGAACGGCTGAATATCCTGCGAGAGGCGGACTTCATTTTCAGAGATGAGGTCGCCACGGCCAAACTGGACCGGACCATCCACCAATATTTTGCGGTGCTGACATCGATGAAGAGTGTGGGCGTGATGGGCGACGGGCGCACTTATGACTACACCCTGGCGCTGCGGGGTATTACAACCACCGACTTTATGACCGCGGATTGGGCCAAGATTCCTTATGAGGTGCTGGAGCGGGTGTCCAACCGGATTGTGAATGAGGTGCGGCAGATCAACCGCATTGTCTATGATGTCACCAGCAAGCCCCCCGCAACGATTGAGTGGGAGTAATTAACGAAGCCCCAAAAGTCCCATAATCTCAAGGTTTTTGAGGCTGAAAATCGCCATTTGATAGCAGATTGATAGCAGAAGCCATTTCCCGATTTACTCAGTTTACTGCCGTATAGCAGGTGGTTTGCGAGTAAATTGATCTTAATCCTAAATAAAACGGTCTTGCTGACTTTTGAAAAGTTGGCAAGACCGTTTTTTGCTGTTCGTAAAAGGTGCTTATTTCTTGTCTTTCAGGTCGTTAAACAGCCAATCGGTAAGCTCTTGAGATGGAACCTTAACCCAACGCTGCGTGGTGTCAAATTCGGGATATCTGTACCGCCACTTGTCGTATTCCTCTTTGGTGATCTCTCCGGCCTCAAGTTTTGCCGCCTGTTCTTGCCAAGCGCTGAGCATACGCAACATATCGTCGTAGGCTTTAGGATTTGACTTGTCCAGCCGCAGGCAGATTTCACCGTCAATCTCGCCGACACGTAGGCCGCGCAAGTCCTCCAACGCAAAGAGAGTGTGCATGAGGCCAATATCGCTATCTATTTCCGGAATATCCAGCGCTTTTGGAGATACGTCAAGCCTACT
>JAVBNO010000053.1:0-51816 GCA_031551485.1 Oscillospiraceae bacterium | reverse complement strand
ACTTTTCATTACTTTAGAAATGAGTTTCAACATAAACGACCTGAATTGAAAGTTCTCCAAAATTGATCGAACACTTATAGCCTCAACAGAAGATAAGTCACTTGGATGTAAGGCTATTTTTGTATTATATTTTTTTTGGATATATGCAGCATTAAAAACATGGTCCATATCACCATGAGTCAAAACAATGAGCTTTAAGTTGCCGGATTTACAACCAACTTTCTCTAATTCCTTGACCAACAATTCTTGACGACTATTAAAGTGTTTATCCATAAGCATAGGTCCGCCTGTATCAAACAAAACGAAGCTGTTTTTTGATTTTACAAGATAACAATTCACCCCATTTAAATCAATTCTAATAATTTCTTGATTCATTGATAAACCTCCAAGGGCTTTGTGTATATCCCTACGCATGAGTAAGCAAATTTTAAAATCAGCTAGAAAATATAAAGAATACGCAATACCTACGCGGTCTAAGCCTGACGCTGAAAATCTACATAACTCCATGGGAGTCATTTAATTGCACATACTAGGCTAACTGCTTATTTTCTTCTGTTCTCTTTATGTTGTTTAACCAGTCCTACTATCTCTAAACCAATACCTATACCTGTAATAATTCCTGTAACAGTATCCGGAAGATTTACGGTATTAGCTAAAAATATAGCTGTTGAAAAAAGCAATATTCCCAACCCCATTATTTGATTTCCTTTTAACATTGAAAAACACCTCTTGTCCAAAATATAAATACTGTTGGTTCACCTAATCCGTTGAAAATGAAACTGCTTAACCATTTTGACGTAAATTTCTAACTTCATTATGGTAGCATGAACGCATTGCTTTTACAACCAAGCTCAACTCACCCCCTCTTAATTGCGAAGAACCAAAGGCGCCCAAGCCGTGGCGGGCCGTTTTCTTCTGGACGGGGCGGATGCCCATTGTACTGTGGGCAGACAAAGCGCTTAGAGCTTGAGCTGCTGGATTTCATCCTCCCGGGGCAAGCTGCCGGCCGAGGGGAGGTTGCGGGTTTTGTAACGATGGGGATTTTGAAGCATATCTTCTTCATAGGGGACGGCGGAGATGAGCTTGGCGCCCTTTTTCAGCGTCATGGCGGCCACGCCCTGGGTGTCCTTGGTGGTTTTGGGAGCGACGGCCCCGGTGGCCACAATGAGGAGACGCGCCGTGGAGGAAGTGAGGAGGTAGCTTTGATCCGCCGTGATATAATAGGCGGCCACCAAGGGCGATTTGTCGCCATAGGCAGCAATCAGCTTTTTGCGCTTTGTTTTGGTGGCGTAGGCGCTCATGTGCACTTTGGCAATTTTACCGTTTTCGAAGAAGAAGATCATATAGCCGGCATAGTCGGTGGTGACCGCCATATAGACAGCGCTTTCACCGTCGTCCATTCCCAGCTTGGCGGCCAAATAGTCACCCAGTACCGAGGCCTTTGTATCCTCGAAGTCACCGGCGCGGGCTTTGTAGACCTGGGCGCGGTCGGTGAAGAAGAGGAGATGGGCTGTGTTTTGGGATTCAACCGCTTGGGTGATGCGATCCCCTTCTTTGAGCTTTTGGTCACCGCCCATCCGCAGAGAGAGGGGGGTGATTTTTTTGAAATAGCCTGCCTGGGTAAAGAAGAGGTTGACGGGATAATCGGGAAGGGTTTCCTCCTCTTCCTCGTTGGGGGTTTCGGTGGCGTAATACAGCTCGCTTTTGCGGGGCTGGCCGTATTTTCTGCCGACCTCACCCAGTTCGGCAATGATAATGGCATCGAGCTTTTTGGGGCTTTGCAGAATGTCCTCCATTTCGGCGATCTCTTTGAGGAGGGTGGCAATTTCTTCGGTACGCTTGAGGATGTATTCCCGGTTGAGGTGGCGCAGCCGGATTTCGGCCACATAGTCAGCCTGGATTTCGTCAATGCCGAAGCCGATCATCAGGTTGGGAACGACCTCCCGCTCCTCGTCGGTTTCACGGACAATTTTGATGGCTTTATCGATGTCCAACAGGATGCGCTCGAGGCCTTTGAGTAGGTGGAGTTTGTCTTTCTTTTTGCCCAGGTCGTAGAAAATCCGACGGCGCACTGACTCGCGGCGGAAGGCAGTCCATTCCTCAAAGAGGCGGCGGACGCCCAGCACCATGGGGCTGGCACCGATAAGAACGTTGAAATTGCAGGAGTAGCTGTCCTCAAGAGAGGTGACGCGACAGAGCTTTTGCATCAGCTTTTCGGGGTCGGTGCCACGCTTTAGGTCGATGGTGAGCTTGAGGCCTTTTAAGTCGGTTTCGTCCCGCATGTCGGCAATTTCGCGGATTTTGCCCGCCTTGACTTCGCCCACAATCTTGTCCATGATGGCCTCGACAGTAGCGGTGGGGGGGATTTCGGTGATTTCGAGGCAATTATTGGTTTTGTCGTAAGTATAGCGACAGCGGACACGAATACTGCCGCGGCCGGTTTCGTAAATCTGGCGCAGGTCGGCTTCGTTGTACAGGATGAAGCCGCCGCCGGGGAAATCGGGAGCTTTGAGGGTAGAGAGGATGTCATGGGCGGGGTCTTTCATCAGGGAGATGGCGGTGTCGCAGACTTCGGCCAGGTTGAAGGGGCAGATGGAGCTGGCCATGCCCACCGCGATGCCCACATTGGCATTGACGAGCACCGAAGGAAAGCGTACAGGCAAAAGGGTGGGTTCCTTCATGGTGGCGTCGTAGTTATCGACAAAATCGACAGTATCTTTATCGATATCCGCAAACAGTTCGTTGCAGACAGCTTCCAGCTTGACCTCGGTGTAACGGGAGGCGGCGTAGGCCATATCGCGGGAATAGAATTTGCCGAAGTTGCCTTTGGAATCGACGTAGGGGCAAAGGAGCGCTTCGTTGCCACGGGCCAAACGGACCATCGTTTCGTAGATGGCAGCGTCGCCGTGGGGGTTCAGGCGCATGGTTTGGCCCACCACATTGGCGGACTTGGTGCGGGCGCCGGTGAGCAGGCCCATTTTGTACATGGTGTAGAGCAGTTTGCGGTGGGACGGCTTGAACCCGTCAATTTCGGGGATGGCCCGGGAGACGATAACGCTCATGGCGTAGGGCATATAGTTTTTTTCCAGCGTTTCAGTGATGGGCTGGTCCAGCACAAGGCCGGCATTTTCAATGACACCGCCAGTGATCTCTCGTTTTTTCGTATTATCCTGGTCTTTTGCTTTCTTGGCCATTGTGGTGACTCTCCTGTCGGTTGCTGGATTTTAAAATATATACTATATGTAATTTTATTAATTCGTTATATTGCAAATTGTATATTTAAGTTTGGAATTGACCGCATCGCCGCCTATGGGATGATGTGGGGGTAATATTTACGGATATCGCGCCGGGCGCTCCAGTAGAGCAGAGGGGACACGAAGGCAAAAAGCATGCATAGCAGCGCCACCATCACCGCAACAGAAAACGTCATGGCCAAAAGATCGGGCATGCGATTGAGAAAATGGCCCACCGCGGAATGGGGCCAGATGCTGCCCACCGCAACCGGCAGGAGAAGAAGCAGGAACAGGCCCGTCCGTACCAGGGCCGTGCGCCCGGTTTTGCGCTGATTCTCGGTGAAAATGTCGTAAAAATCCTTGGCGTCCTCGTCCGAAAGGGCCTGCGCGCGCACCGAGTTGCAAACGGCTTGCAGCATGAGTGCGCCCGAAACCGGCTTGTCGATATCCGGGGTGGGGTCGTTCTGTCGTTTATTCATCTGAACACCTGCTTTCGTTGTCATCTGCCTTCCGGCCTGCTGGCTTAGGAAATGTCGGCGAGTTCGAGATATTGGGAGCCGGTTTCGGCAATAAACTCTTTGCGGCCCGCCAGGTTGTCGCCCAGAAGGAGGTCAAACATTTGGGCGGTGCGTTCGGCGTCGTCTTTGGTGACGCGGATCAGGCGGCGGGTTTGGGGGTTCATGGTGGTAAGCCACATCATTTCGGGTTCGTTTTCGCCAAGGCCTTGGGAGCGTTGGAGGGTATATTTCTGGCCCTCCAGCTCTTTGGTCAATTTGGCTTTTTCGCCGTCGGAGTAGGCGAAGTAGACCTGGTCTTTCGTCGTGATTTCATAAAGGGGGGACTCAGCGATATAGACAAGGCCTTCCATGATGAGGGTAGGGGTGAGGCGGTAGAGCATGGTGAGGATGAGGGTGCGGATTTGGAACCCGTCGACATCGGCGTCGGTGCAGATGACAATTTTGTTCCAGCGCAGGCCCTCTATATCGAAGGAGCTGAGCTCTTTGTTGGCTTTGGTTTGAACCTCGACACCGCAACCCAGTACTTTGATAATGTCGGTGATGATGTCGTTTTTGAAGATTTTATCATATTCGGCTTTCAGGCAGTTGAGAATTTTTCCCCGAACGGGGATGATGGCCTGAAATTCGGCGTCTCTGCCCAGTTTGCAGGAGCCGAGCGCAGAGTCGCCCTCCACGATGTAAATTTCCCGCCGGGCGATATCTTTGGTTCGGCAATCGACAAATTTTTGGATGCGGTTGGAGATATCAATGGTGCCGGCCAATTTCTTTTTGAGGTTGAGACGGGTTTTTTCGGCGTTTTCCCGGCTACGCTTGTTGACCAGCACCTGGTCGCAGATGCGGGCGGCATCGTCGGGGTTTTCGATGAAGTAGACCTCCAGCTGGTGCTTGAGGAATTCGGTCATCGCCTCGTAGATAAATTTGTTGGTGATGGATTTTTTGGTCTGGTTTTCGTAGGAGGTTTGGGTGGAAAAGCTGGAGGAGACAAGGACAAGGCAATCCTCGATATCCTGAAATGTGATTTTGGATTCATTTTTAAGGTAGCGGCCGGAGGATTTGAGGAAAGCATCCACCTGGGAAACGGCGGCCACTTTGACCGCCCGGTCGGGGGAGCCGCCGTGTTCGAGGTGGCTGGAGTTATGATAATACTCCAGCATTTGAACCCGGTTGGAGAAGCACAGGGCGACGGAAAGGCGGACTTTATAGTCGGGCTTGTCCTCGCGGTCGCGGCCAACCCGCTCGGCTGTCCAGAGCTGGATGGGACAGAGGGTTTCCTCGGTGCCGACGATTTCGCCGACATAGTCCACAATGCCGTTGGCATAGAAAAATGTTTCTTCCTCGAAGCGGCCGTTCACCTGGTTGCGCAGCAAAAACGTGATGCCGGCATTGACGACGGCCTGGCGTTTGAGGACGTCGCGGAAATAATCGAGGGGGATGTCGATGTCGGTGAAAACCTCCAGATCGGGGAGCCATTTGATGCAGCTGCCTGTCTTTTTGCGGGTGGTGGGTTGTTTGGTGAGGCCGCCCACATTCTCGCCCTTTTGGAAGTTGAGAGTGTACTGCATACCGTCGCGGAAAATTTCCACCTCCATCCAGCGGGAGGCGTATTGGGTGGCGCAGAGACCGAGACCATTGAGGCCAAGGGAAAATTCGTAGCTGTCGGCAGTGACGTTGTTATATTTGCCGCCGGCATATAATTCGCAGAAGATGAGCTCCCAGTTGAAGCGCTCTTCCTTTTGGTTATAATCCACCGGAATACCCCGGCCAAAATCCTCCACTTCAATGGAGTGGTCGGCGTAGCGAGTGATGACAATGCGGTCGCCAAAACCTTCCCGCGCCTCGTCAATTGAGTTGGAGAGGATTTCGAAAAAGCTGTGGCGACAGCCCTCAATACCGTCGGAGCCAAAGATGACGCCGGGGCGTTTGCGCACCCGGTCGGCCCCTTTGAGGGAGGAAATGCTTTCGTTTGTATATTCCGGTTTTTTCTTTGTCATTCTTTATTCTCCAAACAAAAGGATTGCTTTTGAAGCAAAGCAGGTATAAAAGGGGGCATTATCCATATCCATCCATAATACATTAAACTGTATTTTTTCCCTGTTGTCAAGGGCGGAGA
Organism: Oscillospiraceae bacterium; assembly: GCA_031551485.1. Taxonomy (GTDB): domain Bacteria; phylum Bacillota; class Clostridia; order Oscillospirales; family Ruminococcaceae; genus JAVBNO01. The sequence goes on along the minus strand of JAVBNO010000053.1, from coordinate 45,955 downwards.
CCACAAGATATTGTGGAAGTTAAGTCGGCAGCGCCGAGCAGGCGGGGAAACCGGGCGGGGCATGAAAAAGGCCATCCTTTGGGATGGCCTTTGGAATGGATCAGGGTACGATAACGTCGGGGTTTTTAGTAGGCGCGGGAGGCTCCTTTGGCTCTTCGGGAATGGGGAGCGGACGTTCCGCCATGGCCTTTTTCTTTTGGGCTTCCTGGAAGGCAGCGACGGTGGCGGCATCCTCGCCCTGCATGAGTTTTTCGAAGGCGTCTCCGTCCAGCTTTTCATTTTCCAGCAGGTAACCTGCCACCATATGGAGCTGGTCGCGGTGGCCGTCGAGAATTTCGAGGGCTTTGGCGTAGGAAGTGTCGATGATTTGGCGAATCTCGCCGTCAATTTCGCCGGCGACGCTTTCGGAATAATCGTTACCCTGGACAAAGTCACGGCCGAGGAACACTTCGCTGTGGTCGCGGCCATAGACGATGGGGCCGAGTTTTTCGCTGAAGCCGTATTTGGTCACCATGTTGCGGGCAGTGGCGGTGGCGCGCTCAATATCGTTGGAAGCGCCGGTGGAAATATCATCGAGAATGAGTTGTTCCGCCACACGGCCGCCCAACAGGGTGATGATGTTTTCGGACATTTCTTTTTTGGTGACGAAGCTTTTGTCTTCTTCGGGGAGAGAGAGGGTGAAGCCGCCCATCCAGCCGCGGGGCACAATGGAAATTTGGTGGACACGGTCCTGGGTTTCGCAGAAGTAGGAGCAGATGGCGTGGCCGGCCTCGTGGTAAGCGGTGAGGCGGCGTTTTTTCTCGTTGGTGGCGGCAGACCGTTTTTCGGGGCCGACCAGCACTTTGATGGTGGCTTCCTCGATTTCCGCCATGGTGATGGCGCGGTAACCGCGTTTGGCCGCCAGGAGGGCTGCCTCATTGAGGAGGTTTTCCAGGTCGGCGCCGGTAAAGCCGCTGGTCGTTTTGGCAATGGTGGCCAGGGTAACATCGGGGCCGAGGGGTTTGCCGCGGGCGTGGACCTTAAGGATCTCTTCCCTGCCCTTGATGTCCGGGTAATTGACGACGACCTGGCGGTCGAAGCGGCCGGGACGCAGAAGGGCGGGGTCAAGAATGTCTTTGCGGTTGGTGGCGGCAATGATGATAACGCCGGTGTTGGAGCCGAAGCCGTCCATTTCGACCAGAAGCTGGTTGAGGGTCTGCTCCCGCTCGTCGTGGCCGCCGCCCAGACCCGCGCCGCGGTGACGACCGACGGCATCGATTTCGTCAATGAAGACGATGCTGGGGGAAGCTTTTTTCGCTTGATCAAAGAGGTCGCGGACACGGGAGGCGCCCACGCCTACGTACATTTCCACAAAGTCGGAACCAGAGATGGAGAAGAAGGGCACGCCAGCCTCCCCTGCCACCGCCCGGGCCAACAGCGTCTTGCCGGTACCGGGAGGGCCCACCAACAGCACGCCCTTGGGTATGCGGGCACCGATTTCGTTGTATTTACGTGGGTTTTTGAGGAATTCGACAATTTCTACCAGTTCCTCTTTTTCCTCATCGGCGCCGGCCACATCGTCGAAGTTGACGCGGCGGCCATCTTCCATGGCACGGTGTTTGACCTTGGTAAAACCGATGCCGGAAGCGCCCCGGCTTTGGCGGAGCATGATGAACCAAAACGCACCTACAATGACCAGAATGACAAGAACGGGGCCCCACATGGTGATGAAGGTCTGGTCTTTTGGAGGGATAAAATATTGGGCGACCGATCCGGGGGTTTTGGCATTTTGTTCGGCCACAATATCATGGGTATCGTGGATGAAGAGGCTGATATCCGGTACCTTGTATTCCACTTTGGGCATTTGGGGACCGGTTTGCTGTTCCACCGCCTCCTTGGTGAAGACGACGGTTAATTCGCCGGTGGTAAAATCAAGGGTGTACTCGGCCACTTCGCCGTTGCGGAAGTAGTCGATGACCTGATTGTACTGAAGGGGTTTTTCGGGATTGCCCAGCGTAAAGAGTACGGTGGCGCTGATGGAGAGCAAAATGAGCACGACCACCAAGGACACCCATCCTGGAACTCTTCTATTGTTCAATTGACTTCACATCCTATAACACTTTTGTTATTTTTCGTAAATGCAGGGTTTGAGTATCCCTACATAGGGAAGATTGCGGTATTTTTCGTTGTAATCGAGACCGTAGCCCACCACAAACTCGTCGGGAATGGCGAAACCCACATAGTCGGGCTTGACATCCACCTGGCGGCGTTCGGGTTTATCCAGCAAAGTCGCAATTCTAATGCTTTCGGGCTGGCGGTCGGCAATGAGGTTGCGCAGGTAATCCAGCGTCATGCCCGAGTCGAGAATGTCTTCCACCAGCAGGACGTCATAACCGCTGACCGGGATGTCCAAGTCTTTGATAATGCGCACGATGCCGGTGGTCTTTGTGCCCGCGCCATAGCTGGAAACACACATGAAATCGATGCGCACGGGAATGTCGATGGCACGCATTAAATCGGCCATAAAGACGACAGAGCCTTTGAGAACGCTGATCATGAGAAGATTTTTACCTTTGTAATCCTGGCTGATCCGGGCTCCCAATTCTTGAACCTTTTGGGTCAGGGTGGCTTCGTCGATCAGAATGCTTTCCACATCGTTGCGCATGGGTTCACAAATCCTTTCCTTGATGGTTGGCGCCAGGCGGGCGGTTTATGCCTGCCGAACGGCCAACTGCAAAAAACGCGTGGTGTTTTCGCCGGCAGCCACACGGGCGGCCACACCAAACCCCTCTACCCACAGGGGGCCGGTACCGTCGCACAGGATAACGGCGGACGCCCGCTGGGCCGGTGGGGTGTGCGCCTCGTTAAACAGTTTCTTGAGGCTTTTGGTGCCGCCGCGCCCCTGCAAAGAGATGGCATCGCCAGGGTGGCGGCTTCGAAAAACAACACTTCCATTTATTTTATCACAATCAACACTATTTTCCAATGTATTTTTAAAGCCAGATTTTGAAATTTTTTGCATTGTTTTGCGTTTATCTTCTAAAATGACGCGAATTTCCAATGTTTTGGGGATAGTGGCGGCAATTGGCCATGTATGGAGGCCGGGAGAAAGACTTTGGAGATTGGGCAGGGCCCCGGCAAACACCGTGGCAGCGGGAGTAGGAGACTGGGGGGCAACAGCGATGGTATGGGAGGCGGCCATGAAATAAAGTCCGCCGCTGAGTTCGACGGCGCCGCTGCCTGCCCGGGCGCAGGCCAGGGCCAGTTCCAGCAGGCGTGCGGAGACAGGCGCACCGGCCCGGCGAAAAAGAAGGGCCAGCACCCGCATTTGGAGGGCCGGGTGGAGGGTGAGAAGAGAAGCGCGCCGCACTTCACCATTGGTGTCCCAAAGGCCGGTGAGCGCGCTTTGGGCCGCCGCCGTCAAATAATCTTCATCGTGGCGCAGGGCGGCGGACATGCGCGCAAAAGCCCCGTAGAGGGCGGGGTTGAGGGCGCGCAGGACCGGGGTGACGTGGCGGCGCAGACGGTTACGGGCGTAGACGTCGGTGTGGTTGGAGCTGTCGGTACGCCAGCTTAGGCCGTGAACGCGGCAGTAGGCCTCCACTTCCTCACGGGTGGTTGTGATCAGGGGGCGGATGATGTTGCCCCGCACGGGGGGGATGCCCGCAAGGCCCTTGAGGCCGGTACCCCTGGTGAGGTTGAAGAGGGTTGTTTCCAGGGAGTCGGTCAGGGTATGGGCGGTGGCGATTTTGCCCTTCTCCCCCGCCGCTTTGGCCAAAAATTCATAGCGGTAGCGGCGGGAAGCATCCTCCACGCTGGTGTGAAGGGCCACGGCGTAAGCGCCAGCATCGAAGGTGTCTTCGCAAAAGGCGAGATTGTAGCGGGCGGCCATCGCCCGGACAAAGGCGGCGTCGGCGTCGCTTTCGGCCCCTCGCAGCCGGTGATTCAGGTGGCAAACGACAAGGGTGAGTTCATACTCCTCAGCCAGGCAGTGGAGAAAATGCAGCATGGCGACAGAATCGGCACCCCCGGACACGCCGGCAGCCACTCTGTCGCCCTTTTGAAGCATATGAAAATTTGCAATTGCCTGTTTTGCTTTTTCCATTTGTTTATCCGTAGCTTTTTGATTTAATCTTCGTCGCGGTAAAATTCCATGGTGGAGAAACGTGTATATTCACCCTGCCAGCTGAGCTTCACTTTGCCAACTTCGCCATGGCGGTTTTTGGCGATAATACATTCGGCGACGCCCCGTTCCTCGGTAGTGTCGGGGTTGTAGTATTCATCGCGGTAAAGGAACATGACGATGTCGGCGTCCTGCTCGATGGAGCCGGATTCGCGCAGATCGGCCAGCATGGGGCGATGCTCGGAACGGGACTCGGGACCACGGGTGAGCTGGGAGAGGGTGAGGACAGGGACGTCCAGCTCTTTGGCCATATTTTTGAGGCTGCGGGTGATTTCGGAAATTTCCTGAACCCGGTTGTCATTGCGGCGGCCGGTGGACATGAGCTGGAGGTAATCGATGATAACAAGGCCCAGGTCTTTGACCCGGCGCAGCTTGGCCTTCATTTGGGGCACTGTCATGGCGGGGGTGTCGTCAATGAGAATGGGCTTGCCGAAAAGCAGCCCTACCCCTTCGCCAATGCGGTTCCATTCCTCGGGGGTGAGAGTGCCTTTATTCAGGTGGTCGCCCTCGACCATGGCCTCGCTGGAAATAATACGCTGGGCCAGCTGGGGGGCACTCATCTCCAAAGAGAAGATGGCCACCGGTTTGCCGGAGGCCTGGGCGGCATTGACGGCGATGTTGAGGGCCAAAGCCGTTTTACCCATGGCAGGACGGGCGGCCAGCAGCACAAAGTCGGATTTTTTCAGCCCGGTGATGAGACGGTCGATGCCGGTGAAACCGGTGGAAATGCCCAACATGCTTTTGTCGCCGGCAGCCAGCTTTTGCAGGGTATCATAGGCTTCCAGGACGGCGCGGTTAAGTTCCATCAGGCCGGTGGCATCGCGGCCGGTGCGGATGTCAAAAATGCGCTGCTCGGCAAAATCAATGAGCTCGTTGGCGTCGGCACCGTGGCCGGAGGCTTCCTCTATGATGTCCCGAGAAGCGCTGATTAAACTGCGCAGGTAATATTTCTCTTTGACGATTTTGGCGTAGGAGCCGACGTTGGAGGTGGTAGGCACCATCTGCACCAACTGGGTGATGTAGAGCTTGGCGTCGTCCCGGGAGGCAAAGATAGCCGCTGAAGCCGCCGCATCCAAAGTGGTAACAGGGTCAATGGGCTGGGCGCCGCCATACATGGCCAGAAGCAGAGAAAAAAGCTCCTGGTGGTGGGGACGGTGGAAGTGCTCGGCGTGAAGATGTTCCAGTACATCCGCCATGCAGGAAGGGTCAATGATAATGGCGCCCAATACCGATTGCTCCGCCTCCAGACTGAAGGGGAGCTCGGTGGCGAAAATATCCTGTGTTGACAGTCCGTAGCTTTCCATAGACGCTCCTGGGGCTTGGCAGCTTATTCGCTGACAAGCACAAAGATTTTAGCGGCAATGCCGGCGTAGAGCTTGATTTCGGCTTCGAAGGTGCCGAAGGATTTAATTTCTTCCTCTAGGTGGATTTTGCGTTTGTCCACATCGATATCATACTCTTTTTGAATGGCTTCGGCAATCTCTTTTGCGGTGACGCTGCCGAACAGCTTGCCGTTGGCGCCGGCCCGGGCCTGGATGCGGACAGTCTTGTCCTTTAGTGCGGCGGCCTCGGCTTTGGCGGCATCGGTTTCGACTTGGAGCTGATGCTTTTTGGCATCGTCTTTGGCCTTCATCTCACCCAGGGCCTGGGAGGTGGCGGGGACGGCGTGACCTTTTTTGAAAAGGAAGTTGTTGGCGTACCCGTCGGCCACGTTGACAAGCTGGCCTTTTTTACCGGTGCCCTTGACATCTTCTTTCAGAATGACTTTCATGGGGAGTCCTCCTCTAAACTAGGATTTCTATAAGATACACAAAAATGTATTATGCATTGTTTTGCAGTTGTTTTGATTTATTTTGTTCTTCAATATAGGCGTCGATTGCCTGGATGAGCTGGCCGCGCATTTCGGTGAGGGTGGTATTCTCCTTTTGGACGCCGGCCATGGTGTGGTGGCCACCGCCGCCCAGTTTCTCCATGAGTACCTGGACGTTGATGGCGCCCATGGAACGGGCGGAGACACACGCACGGGCGCCCGAACGGTAGACAACGAAAGAAGCGTCCACACCGCTGATGGTGAGCAGTTCGTCGGCGGACTGGGGCGCGACCACCTGCATGCCCTCCAGGTCGTCCTCGGTGACGGCAATGGCGCAGGCGCGGTAGAGTTCGGCGGAGGCGACAATGCGGCTGCGGTGCTGGTAGGCATCCATGGAGGTGGAAAAGAGGTGGCGCACCGCCACGGTGTCCGCCCCCATGCGGCGCAGATAGGCCGCCGCCTCGAAAGTGCGCACGCCGGTGCGGATGGTGAAGCTTTTGGTGTCCAACATCATGCCGGCCAACAAGGCTTCGGCTTCGACGGAGGCGATGTTGCCGTCGCCTATGTATTGGCAAATCTCGGCCGCCATTTCGCTGGCGGAAGAGGCGTAGGGTTCGTGGTAGAAAATGACGGCGTTTTCAATGTGCCCCACCATTTTGCGGTGGTGGTCGACAACGACGACATTGGGGCATCGGGCCAGCAACTCGGGGGATTCCACCAGATTGGCGATGTGGGTGTCCACGATGATGAGAAGGGTGTTTTTGGTGGCTTCCTCCAGCGCTTGGGCCGGGCTCATGAGAATATGCTGGTAACCAGCCTGGAGCAAGCGGGCGTAGAGCGGTTCGGCCAGGGATTTTTGCCGGTTGACGGCGATGATGGGGCGTCGGCCCAGCTGGGAAGTGATTTTGGCAAAGCCAACAGCCGCGCCCAGACTGTCCAGATCGCCGACACGGTGGCCCATGATCACCACTTTATCGCTGGTTTTAATGAGCTCGGTCAGGGCGTTGGCCACAATGCGGGTGCGCACTTTGTTGCGTTTTTCCACCGTGCGGGAGACACCGCCAAAAAATTCGTAGCCGTTTTTGGTTTTGAGGGCGGCCTGGTCGCCGCCGCGGCCCAACGCCATATCCAACGCCTGGCGGGCGATCATTTCGGCTTCGTGGAATGTGGGGACGTCCTGCCCGATTCCGATGGACATGGTGGGGCTGGTGCGCCCGCTTAGGGTAAGGGCCCGTACCCGGTCGAGGATGGGAAAGCGGTTTTCAATGATGCCGCGCATGTAGCGCTCCTCGATGATGGCGATATATTGGTCTTTGTGGAGCTTGCGAAGGAGGCCGCCGGCCTCTTCGACAAACTGTTCCACCAATTGCTCAATTTGGCCGGTGATTTGGCTTTTTTCGTTTTCCCGCAGGTTTTGGAACAGTTCATCGTAGTTGTCAATGAGCAGCAGCAAAACGGAAGGGCGGGAATTAAAATATTCGGCGGCATAGGTTTTAAGCTCGTTATCGTCGACAAAATAGATAATAAAACGGTTTTGCTCTTTGGCGCGGGCGACGAAAACGGTGTACATTCGGCCGCCAACAACGGTGGAATAGCCCTCGGGGGGGCATTCTTTTTCCAGTGAGACACCGGGCAGTAAATCGGAAAGCCGGGAAGTGAAGGGGATGCCCCGAAAGACAAGATCGCGGCAGTGGTCGTTATACCACACCACTTCCATTTCATCGTTGACCACCATGACCGCCATAGGGAATTGGGTGAGGCCCTGGTCGCCGGTGAGCGTTTCGCGAAGGGACTCCAGAATATGGCGTGTGTTTTTACGCACCGAAAGCACGTTGACACAACAGAGGATGGCCGCCACCAACCACAGGCTGCACGCTATATAAAACCACAGGCGGTTTGGCGAGACAAAAAACAGAAGGGCAACCGCCAGCAAGCCAGCCAGCGTCAAGGACCAAAAGGCAAGGCCGAAAGGATTGGCGCGTTTATTCATAGGGCACCTCCTTGGTAGGTGTATCGTTTATTATAACACGTTCGGACTGGGAAGGAAATACAAAGGTGAAAAATTGAAGGGAGGCTCCGAAAGCGGACGGCGCCGCTTTGGCCCCGGCGGAACTTGCCGCATTGACGCAGGCCGGTTTTGCTTATATAATGACAAATGATTCTATGCTATATATAAGGAGGAACCGGCATGCGGACAAGGATTTCAGTTTGGATTGCGGTTTTATGTTTGATATTGGTTTTGGCGGGGTGCGGCCAAAAGCCGCCCGCAGAGAGCAGCGGGGCGGCGAGCGTTTCGGAGCAGGCCACCAAGGTGGTGGGCGCGGTGCCTTATGGTTTTGTGACGGTGCCGGAAGATTGGAAAGAGGCGGACAATATGGCTGACGAGGTGGATGTGGACCAGATTCGGTTTTCCAGCGCCGATGAAAACTCGATCATCAGCATGGGGGTTTGGCCCGCTTATGAAGGAAGCGTTGACGCGTTCATACACAACTGGGTCGAGGTTTTGGGCGCCGAAAATGTCACAAACTCCATTGGCGCCCTGAACCGAGTGCAAGCGCCGCAAATTCAGGCGTCCTACCCCAATGGGCAGGCCATTGTCATTTGGGTGTTTCGGGATAAAGAGGATGTTTTGCACCAGGTTTCTGTTGAAGGTTACAAGGATACCATTGGCGAAGCCGTGCAGTTTCTGGAAAGTTCCTACACCTTAAAACAAGAATTCTAACACAACCGGTCTTTTGCGGGTGTGACAGCTTTTTCTTGAATCGGCGGGTGGCATTTGTTACAATAGGGCTAGACTGCCTGCGGGCGGCCACGACTGTGCAGGAGGAAATGGCATGAAGTGGTATTACAAGTGGGAACGGAAGCTGCGCTTCCTCGACTTCCCCAATTTGATGCTGTATGTCACCACCGGTATCATTATGGCGGTGATGGTGGTGTGGATTCGGCAGGTGCCGGTGGAAACGTACATTGGGCTGAACCGGAACGCCGTATTTGCGGGGCAGGTATGGCGGCTTATTTCTTTTATATTTGTGCCTTTATCCTACAGCCTATTTACGCTGCTGCTGGAATTATATTTGATGGTGTTTATCGGCAACACGCTGGCCAGCCAATGGGGCTGCATTCCTTTTAATTTGTATTATCTTTTGGGGATTGTGGGCGCGATTGGAGCGGCAATGGTATCGGGGTACGGCAGCAATTATTACTTGAATTTGTCGCTGCTGCTGGCTTTTGCCACCCTTTTTCCCGATTTTGAATTCTTGCTGTTTTTTGTTTTGCCGGTGAAGGCCAAATATTTTGCCTGGGTCGCCTGGGCGGGGTATGCGCTTTCCCTTATTTTTGGCAACTGGACGCTACGGGCCGCGGCTCTTTTCTCTTTGTTGCATTATTTTCTTTTTTTCGGGCCGGATATATGGCGGCAATTTCAAGACTGGCGGAAATATGGCCCCCAGCGGCGAGAATTTCGAAACAACATGCGCAACAACCGCAACCGGTATTATTAAGAATCAGACGAAACGCCAAACGCAGGCGCTGTGGGAAACACAGCACCTGCGTTTTTTTGACGGAGAAATGCTTGATTAAACGCGAAATGTCGTGGCGTTTTATCGATATCAAGTGACAGTGACGCGGGCGTATGGCCGCTCCGGCAAGGATATAGTATGTCGCTCGGGCCGCGACCGGCCCAACCTTTTTGGCGCAAAAGTATGCAAAAACATTTTTTAGGGAAACCACATGGTTTCCCCTTACCCCATCCTTAGGGCGAGGGCATAGGTGCGCAGGAGATGCTTGGCACCCACGCAAAAAACACCGCCATCGGGCGGTGTTTTTGTGTTTGCGCAAAGCGCGAATCAGCTCATTTGATGAATATCACATTCATCGCCACATTCGTGGAGGTTGGGGATGAAGAGGGTGGGGTCGATGCCCCGACGGCGGTAGTAGTCGGCAATGGCGGCTTTGATGGCCTGCTCGGCCAACACGGAGCAGTGAATTTTGACAGGGGGCAAGCCCTCCAGCGCCTGAACCACCGCTTTGTTGGTAAGCTGTAGCGCTTCCTCGACCGTGGCGCCCTTAATCATCTCGGTGGCGATGGAGCTGGTGGCGATGGCAGCACCGCAACCAAAGGTTTTAAAGCGTACATCGGTGATGACGCCTTCGTCGATTTTGAGGTACATTTTCATGATATCGCCGCATTTGGCGTTGCCCACTTCGCCCACACCGTCAGCATCGGGGAGTTCGCCCACATTGCGGGGGTTGGAGAAATGGTCCATGACTTTATCAGAATACAGCATCTGTCTCACTTCCTTTTGGGTTTATTCATTGGTTGGCATCATTTTCGTTCCATATGGGTGACATGGCCCGCAGACGCGCCACAATGGGCGGCAGCTGGGCAATGATATAGTCAATGTCTTCTTCGGTGGTGGCGTCGTCAATGGTAAGGCGCAAAGAACCGTGGGCAATTTCGTGGGGAAGGCCGATGGAGAGCAGCACATGGCTGGGGTCGAGAGAGCCGGAGGTGCAGGCCGAACCGGAGGACGCGCTGATGCCGGCCATATCCAGCAGGAGCAGCAGGCCTTCGCCCTCAATGCCACGGAAAGAGATATTGACGTTGCCAGGCAGTCGGCAGACAGGGTCACCATTGAGGCGGGAAGCGGGAATTTTAAGGATTTCGTTCATCAGGCGGTTGCGCATTTCGGCGACTTTGGCATTGCGGTCGGCAATGCCGGCGCTGGCGATTTCAATGGCCTTGCCCATGGCCACAATGGAGGCCACGTTTTCGGTACCGGCGCGGCGGTTGTTTTCCTGGCCGCCGCCGTCAATGAGGTTGGGAATGCGCAAGCCTTTGCGGATGTACAGCGCGCCCACCCCTTTGGGGGCGTGAAACTTGTGGCCGGAGAGGGTAAGCATATCGAGATTGTCCGCTTTCACATTCATGTCCACATGGCCGATGGCCTGGACAGCGTCGGTGTGGAAGAGGACGTTTTTGGCTTTGCAGATAGCGCCGATTTCGCCAATGGGCAAAATGGTGCCGATTTCGTTATTGGCGTACATGATGGTGACCAGGCCGGTTTCCGGCCGAATGGCCTCTTCGACCTGAGCCGGCGTCAAAAGGCCGTGTTCATCCACGGGAAGATAGGTAACTGAATAGCCGTCTTTTTCCAGCGCCTGGCAGGTATGGAGAACGGCGTGGTGCTCAAAGGCCGTTGTAATGATGTGGGTTTTGCCGCGGTTTTTTTGGAGGGCGGCGGCGCCTTTGATGGCCCAGTTGTCCGCTTCGCAGCCGCAGGAGGTAAAAAAGACTTCCTCTTTGCCGCAGCCAAGGGCCGCCGCAACCTGGCCTCGGGCTGTCTCGATGGCGACGCGGGCTTCGCGCCCCAGGGCGTATATGCTGGAAGGATTGCCATAGCCATTTTGCAGCCAGGGCATCATTGCCTCCAGGACAGGGGGAGTAATGCGGGTGGTGGCCGCATTGTCAGCGTAGACAGTTCGTTTTTCCATTGTCTCACCTTCCGTTATCGTCGATGCCAGAACAGAGGGGATCCCCTATTTTGGCAGATTCTTTTCTTGCAATTTAATTGTATACTTAATTAGTATATATTGCAATCTTTTCGCTTAAAATCAGGAATTTGCACAATTTTGGAGCATCAATCCCGCGGCGTTTGGCGCTTTTTTATTTGGGCGACCGCCAACTGATCACATCTCTCATTTTCGGGGTGGCCGGCGTGGCCTTTCACCCATAGAAAGGTGACATCGTGGGCGGCGACAAGGTTGAGCAAACGTTCCCACAAATCGGAATTGAGAGCGGGTTCATTTTTGGCGCGCATCCAGCCGTTTTGCCGCCAGCGTGCCGCCCAGCCTTTGGCAATGCCATCCACCACATATTTGGAGTCGCTGGTGAGGATGACGGCGCAGCGTTCTTTGAGGGCGGCCAAGCCTTCAATGGCCGCCGTAAGCTCCATGCGGTTATTGGTGGTGGCGTCGGCACCGCCGGAAAGCTCTTTTTCGACGCCGTTATAACGCAAAATAGCACCCCAGCCACCTGGGCCAGGGTTACCGGAGCATGCCCCGTCACAAAAAAGTTCTATTTTTTTGGCCAAGGCGCGTCCCCTTTCCGGCGTTTGTCGGTTACCACTACAGTGTTGGCAGCGGCCACGCCGATTATAACAAATTGTGTCTCTTCTTGTGAAATTATATACCTTTTCCCTTTTTTGCACAACCCTTTTGATTCTCAACTCATTCTCAATTGGAGTGAAGCAAGCCGGAGCAAAGCGCGGATTGGCGCAGGGAAACAAATGAAATTGCCACAGGGATTGGGCAGAGCGTTTGTATAAGGAATGGAGAGTTACCGCATAATGAGTAAGAGAGGTGGCAGATAGCCACAAAGGAGCGTAATGCCAATGATGAAGAGCGTAATTATGGCCGGCGGCGAGGGTACCCGTTTGCGTCCTCTGACCTGCGACATTCCAAAGCCGATGGCCCGGCTGTGTGGGCGGCCCGCCATTGAGTACATTCTTGAGCTTTTGGCGCGGCACGGGGTACATTTTGCCTGGGTGACGGTGCGGTATTTGCCGGGGGCGCTGACGCGGCATTTCCCCGAAAACGCCTTTGGGGGGGTGGCGCTGGATTTTGTGGAGGAGGACGCCCCCCTGGGAACAGCAGGGAGCGTCAAAAACGCCTGCGGCGACTGTAAAGAGGATATCCTTGTCATTAGCGGGGACGCCCTTTGTGATTTTGATTTGACGGCGGCCATGGCATTTCATAAAAAGCACGGGGCGGCCGCCACCTTAATCGTCAAGGCGGTGGCAGACCCACGGGAATATGGCCTGGTATGCGCCGACAGCGAAGGGCGGATTACCGGATTTGTGGAGAAGCCCTCTTATTACCAGGCGGTGAGCGAGTTGGCCAACACCGGCATTTACATTTTGTCGCCGGAGGCCACCGCCTTAATTCCCCAAGGTGTCAATTTTGACTTTGCCAAAGATCTGTTTCCCCTTATGATGGAAAAACAAATGAAGCTGATGGCGTATGCCGACGAGGGGTATTGGTGCGACATTGGCGATTTAAATAGCTATTTGCGGTGTCAGATCGACATGCTGGAAGGGCGGGTGGATTGCCGCCTTGCCGGTGAAAAAGACGCGGAGGGCAACGTATTTAAAAGCGGAAGACCGGTGGGGCATTACACCATCCAGCCGCCTGTTTATGTGGGCGAAGGAGTTCGGATTGGGGATTTTTCCCTTGTGGAGAGCGGCAGTATTTTGGACAACCGGGTTGTGGTGGGGCGGTCGACACGGGTAAGCGGTTCCCTTTTGCTGGCGGACAGCAGCGTGGGCGACAACGGGACGCTGACAGGGGCGATTTTGTGCGCCGGTAGTGTGGCCGGGGACAAAGTCATGCTGTTTGAGGGAAGTGTGGCCGGGGCAGGCGCCCGGATGGGCAAAGGGTCGTCACTGGCGCCAGGTGTTAAAATTTGGCCGGGGAAAATTGTATCCGCCGGGGTGCGGGCTACCGGCCATATCAAAAACGCGAATGGGGGCAAAGAGGGGTATTTCGACGACAGCGGCATTGTGGGAGGCGACGGCCTGGAGCTTACCCCCGAGCTGTGCGCCCGCATTGGCAGCGCTTTGGGCAGTATGGCGGCGGGCGAACGGGTGGGGCTGGCTACCGCCGATGTGCCTTTTGCCCGGGTGATGGCCGACGCTTTGGCCAGCGGTATTCAGGCGTCGGGGTCAGGGGTGCTGGATTTTGGCGCGGGGACACGGCCTTTTTATCATTTTGCCATGGGATTTTGCAGTTTGCGCCATGGCATTTATGTGGGCAGCAGCGGGGCGGGCCTGTGCGCCCAGTTGACCGGTGTTGGCGGGCTGCCCGCCACCCGAAGCAGCGAGCGGGAGCTGGAGGGTATTTTGGAGCGGGGGGAATATAACCGCACACCCAAATACAACTGCGGCGACCGGATGGCAATGGGGGGGATTAAGGCTTTGTACCAAAGCCATATCCTGTGTGAAGCGCCCTTGGGGTTGAGCGGTGTGGGGTGCACCATTAAGTCGGGACACCGGGAGACAGAACGGGCAGGGCTGACGCTTTTACAGAAGCTGGGGGCCGATATCTTCAGCGGGTTTACATTGTGGATTGACGCCACCGGGGCCCGGGTCGCTCTTTTCGACCGGGCAGTGGGGTATATCCCCTATCCCCGCCTTTTGGCGGCCTGCTGCACGGCGGAATTTGCCGCGGGGCATGACGTGGCTCTTACGTTCGAGGCGCCCCGGGCCATTGACGAGGCGGCAGCCCAATATGGCCGGAAAGTGCTGCGCTATTACAGCTGCCCGGCAGATGCCTCGGACCAAAAGGCGCGGGATCTGGCGCTGACACAACTGTGGACCCGGGACGGACTGATGCTGGCGATTCGGTTTTTGCGCATTGTAAAAGAGTGCGAAGGCAATTTACCCGCCGCGCTAGAGGGGGTGCCGTCCTTTTACACCAGCGAACGGGGACTGGGGGTGGCAGGCAACCCCGCCCGGCTGATCCGGCAGTTTGAGCCGGAGAATGCGGAAGGTGTGGCCGGCGAAGGCGTCGTCATCCGGCGGGAAGAGGGCACTATCTTTATTCGGCCGGGCAAGGCGGGGCGCACCATCCGGGTATTTGCGGAGGCGGCCAGCAGCGAAATTGCCGACGAGCTTTGCAGCGATATGATTGACCGCATCAAAAAGGCAAACAGTGAACATTTACCTTTTTGACCAAATCATGTCTATATTTTGAATTCCTTGCCGTGGCGGTTGACAAACGCCGGATGAGCGGTTACAATTTGTGCAGCCGTATTGATCGGATTGTTTATCCTTTGGCGCAAGGCGGTTGGTCCGGGGTTGTACGGAAATTGGCCCGCGGTATCCAGCCTTGCTATTATGCCTTTTGTTTGCAGAGGATAAACCTACATTTGAATCGCACCGCAGCACTCCCATCGGCCAGGGCATTGGGCCGGCGGGTACCCCTTTGGCCGCTTTCCTTTTAGGATAGATGGCATTGTGGTTTTGCGGTAAAAAATATGGGCGCTTTTGCGACTTTACTTTGCGCGCACCGAAGGGTGACGCAGGCATTAAGCACGCATTGGGGCCGCCACATTTTGATGGAGGTATTCTTTTTGACACCAGACAACCATTTTGAACGCCGCGCCGCCGCCGCCAGCCAAGAGGCCGAGGGCAGCACACCGGGCGCCGGTAAACCAGCCAACGATCAGACCGGGGAAACCCAGAAGAGCCGCAAACCCAAAAGCCAAGGCAACCGCGGAGGCCAAAAGGCCGCTGCTCCCGCACAGGGGGCCGCAGGCGGCAACGGACAAGGCCAGAATCAGAGCCAGGGGCAAGGCCAGCCCCGCAAGGGTAAAAAGCCAAATCGGAGCAGCCAAAACAATTCAAATGGCCAGAATAACCAAAACGGACAGAACGGCAGCACGGCAAAGGGCCAGAATGTGCCCAATATGGCGGTGGCTCCCGCCAGCCTGGCGGGGCGGAAAAGCGCGCCTGTTGTGCCGCTGACCGGACAGTCCCTGAAAATTATTCCTTTGGGCGGCCTTGGGGAAATTGGCAAAAATATGACCGCTTATGAATGCGGCAACGATATTTTTATTGTGGACTGCGGCCTTGCCTTTCCCGATGAGGATTTGTTGGGCGTAGATTTGGTCATTCCCGATTTTACATTTTTGGAACGGAACCGGGACAGATTACGGGGCGTTGTGCTGACCCACGGCCACGAAGACCACATCGGCGCTCTTCCCTATTTGCTGAAATCCATTCATGTTCCCCTGTACGGCACCCGGCTGACACTGGGGCTTGTGGAGGGGAAACTGAAAGAGCACGGCCTTTTGGGGCAGGTGGCTTTAAATGTGACAATGCCGGGGGATGTCGTCAAGCTGGGATGCATGGCGGTGGAGTTTATCCACGTGAACCATTCGATTCCCGATGCCTGCGCTTTGGCCATTCACACCCCGGTGGGCGTCGTCATTCAGACCGGCGACTTTAAAGTGGATTATACACCGATTCAGGGCCCGCCCATTGACCTGGCCCGCTTTGGCGAGCTGGGCAGCCAGGGGGTTTTAGCGCTGCTTTCCGATTCCACCAACGCGGAACGGCCGGGAAGCACCCTGAGCGAGCGGACGGTGGGCGAATCTTTTGAGAAGCTTTTTAAAAGCGCATTCCCCCGCCGGATTATCATTGCGACTTTTTCCAGCAACATTCACCGGGTGCAGCAGATTATTGATTGCTCGGCGCGCAGCGGCCGCAAGGTGGCGGTTTCGGGCCGGAGCATGATTAATGTGGTGGCCAAAGCCATGGAGCTGGGATATTTGACGGTGCCGGAAGGGGTTATGATTGACATTGACGCCATGGACCGGTATCCGGAAGAGCAGATTGTCATTGTGACCACCGGCAGCCAGGGAGAGCCGATGAGCGCACTGACCCGGATGGCGATGTCCGACCACCGGAAGGTGCAGGTGACGCCCAACGATTTCATCATTATTTCGGCGACGCCGATTCCCGGAAACGAAAAGATGGTGGGTAAAGTCATCAACGAGCTGATGAAGCTGGGCAGCGAAGTGGTGTACGAAAAAATGTACGAAGTGCACGTGTCGGGGCATGCCTGCCAGGATGAGCTGCGGCAGATTTTGGCGCTGACAAAACCGAAATTCTTTATTCCTGTGCACGGGGAGTTCAAGCATATTAAAAAGCACGCCGATTTGGCCCGCTCGATGGGCATTGCGCCGCGGAACATTTTTTTGGCGGAGATTGGCCGCATGATTGAAACCGACGGCGAAAAAATGCAGTTTACCGGCGCGGTACCCGCGGGACGGGTGCTGGTGGACGGCCTGGGTGTTGGGGATGTGGGCAGCATTGTGCTGCGGGACCGCAAGCATTTGGGTCAGGACGGCCTGATTGTGGTTGTCACTACCATTGACCCCGACAGCGGCGAAGTGCTGGCCGGGCCGGACTTGGTTTCCCGAGGATTTGTCTATGTGCGGGAGGCCGAGGATATGATGAACGAGGCCCGGGACGTGGCCAAAGCATCGATGGAGCGGTGCAAAAGCGACGGCATGAAAGATTGGGGCAGTATTAAACAAAAGGTGCGGGATGAGCTTAGCGACTTTTTATATGCGCGCACCAAGCGTTCCCCGATGATTTTGCCTATTATTCAGGAAGTGGAGCGGTAAAGACACCGCCATAATCAAAGAGGCTGCCGAACTGGCAGCCTCTTTGTGTTTTGATCGAACAAAGCATCCGTTTTGCTTTGCCCCTTCTCCCCTTTTAGACGGCGGTTTTTGGAAGAGACCGATACGATGGCGTATCGGTCTCTTTTTCGCTATAATATGGTAATAAAGGGTATCCGTGAAAACAAGACAGCATTGATTCAGTGAATTGATTGAGCCCCTTTTACCATACCAAAAGCTGCCCTGCTCATATCAAGCAGGGCAGCTTTTGGTACGGTTTGCAATGAACCGGCTTACATGGGCGGCCGCAACGGGCAGCCACGCGCAAGCCATATGAGAGGTGCGGGAAAGTATATTGGTTGTGCTGATCAAAGCATTTGCTGGAGGTTATTTTGGATGGCGTAATCGACGGTGGCCATGCCCATGGCAAAGAAAGAAAGTACGATGACAAGGGCGATGGCGGCGGCATCGTAACGGAGCTTTTCTTCTTTTTGGATGAGACAGCCGATGAGCGTTTCGGCGCCCAAAAGGATGAATATGGCCGGCCAAAAGCGAAAGATTGTCAGATAGCTTAGGGCAGGCAGCGCGGTGTGCAGCAGAAAAAGAACCCCAAAGATGATAAGCACCAGACCGGCTGTCAGGGTACCTACTCTTCTCTGTCTCATTGGGCGGCCTCCTCTGCCGGGGGCAATGCGAGGGCATTTTTCTTCCCCCTGATTAGCAGGAAACCGACCACGATGATGGCCAGATTAAAGAGGATTTGGGGGATGGCGCTCATTACGCTGTAAAAGTTTCTGTAGATAAAATCATTCATATTGAGGAAATTGGGCAGCTGCCAAAGGAACATATAGATACCCATGAGAATGAGAATGCCGCCGATGAGGGGACGGCGCTTTTGGAACAGGTTGGCGCCAATGCTGCCAAAACCGGTGAGGAGTTGGGGAAAGAAGAGCAGAAAGCGGTCTTCCTCTTTGGCGAAGGATTCATCGTCGGCGCCCATCAGAGCGATGCAATGGAAAAAGGAATAGCACATGATGAGGGGAAGGACGAACAGCAGTGGTAAAAAATTGAACATCATGGCAAAGAAGATGACGCCGAAGAAAAGTGACATGAGGGAAAGGCCCATTTGCATAAAGCCCATATACATGTGCCCCGCGCCGGGCAGAAAAGAAAAGATGACGGTCCAAAATTTGCTTCTTTTTTTAATCATTGAGAATAACCTCCAACAAAAAATCGACGCGAAAGGTCGGTAAAGTTTTGGGAAAGGGTTTGCATCCAGCTGATGGCGGGGGGGGACAGGTCTTTGGGAAAGAAGAAATGGTTCTGCCAAGCTTCGTTATTTTGGAAGACGCCGGAAAGGGCGACGGCCAACACTACACAGGCGGCCACGGCAGCGCGGTAGCTGTAGAGCAAAAGGGTTCGCCTGTGCTTGGAAGCTTTGGGGGTCGTATCGGCGGGAGGCGCGTCCTCGAGGCGTTTGCGTACCAGCACCGATTCGGCAAACCCGGCGGGAGGCGGCGGCAAGGGGGCCGCGACGGCGGCTTCGGCAAAGGCGGTGGCACATTGCTCGCAGCAGCCGATATGTTCCATCATGTTGAGAAGTTCTTCCTCGGGCAGCCGGGTCTGTTCATCCAGCAAGACGACCAGAGCGGCAGCTGTCAAGTGGCCGTGGACATTCCAAATTGTCAAATTGGGATCGGTTTTCATGGGGCGGCCTCCTTCCAGCGGGTTTTGAGGATTTTTTTGGCACGGTACAACCGGGTTTGCAGGGTTTTGAGAGGGGTTCCCGTTTGGGCAGCCATGACAGAGAGTTTTTCGCCTTCGCAAAAATAGGTGACTGCCACCTCTTTGTACGGGTCGGCCAGCGATTCGCAGAGGATTCTGACGCGGCTTTCGCCGTCCGCCCGGATGATGTGGTCTTCGGGAGTGGGGCCGGGGGCGGGGGCCAAGGCGAGGGTATCTTCATCCGGGGTGGTTTTGCGGGCAGCCGCTTTCAAAAAGTCACGGCATTTGTTGGCGGCAATGCGGGTAAGCCAGGCTTTGGGGTTGGCGCCGTCGAAGCCGGCGTAGTGCCGAAAAGCGGATAAGAAGGTGTCCTGCGCCAAATCTTCGGCATCGAAGGGGTTTTTCACAAAGGACAGGCAGACGGCATAGACCAGTTTTTCATATTGGGCAATTAATGCTTCCCACTCTTGCTCATCGATTGTCATCACCATCCCTCTGCATGTCTTACGCTTCTTATAACGAATATACCACAGTTTTGACTTCAAAAAGCACTTAAAATGTTTGAAAGCATCGGAAAGCCGTGTGGCTTTGACATTTTGCGGGCCCTTTTGGGAAGCACATCACAACTGCCCCGACGGGGCGGGTGGGACGGACGTTTTGCATTTATGCGCTTTCGGGATATAATGAAACAAGTGAATGCGGTCGATTGCAACCGCGGGGCGTACATGGGCGATGAGGATGAGGCGATGGTCACGCCGGGACGCAAAAGAGCGATTGATGATTCAATGCTACGATAAGTAGCAGAAAAAAAGCATAATGTAAACCTTTGTTGCTTGTGGCCTTTTCGCCAAAGGGCTACTCTGAAGACATCAAAACCGAACGGAGGCAAACAAAAATGAATTTTGCAGAAAAGCTTAAATCCATGCGCAAGGACTTCGGGATGTCACAGGAGGAGCTTGCCGACAAGGTGGGAGTCTCGCGCCAGGCGATCACCAAATGGGAGACCGACGGCGGTATGCCTGACATTGAAAACATCCTGGCCATTGCCACACTGTTTAATATGACTGTGGATGATTTGCTTTCGAATGAAAAAAGCCGGGTGAAACCCTCCGACTTTTTCTATGAAAGCGTCACCGAATACGACATCGATATGAAAAAGCACTACGACATTCATATTGGCGGTGCCTATGCGGTCACAGTCTGGGGCATTGAGGGCGAAAAGCTGAAGGTGCGCCTGGCGTCCAACCTCCTGACGACACTTGAACGCAGTTTTAAGGTGAAAATTGACGAAAACAAGGCCAGTATTGACATTGACCTGAAGCGCGCTTCCGATATGAGCGAGGCCCAGGCCAAAGAAGGGCTGCATGTCTTTATCGGTTTGCCGCAAACCTATCTGAAAAGCGCCGAAGTGTTTGCGTATACCGGTGCGCTGGTCATCCATGATATTGCGCTGGAGCTGATGGAATTTGAGGGGCGGGCGGCGTCGGTGCGTTTGAGCGGCGTTAACGGATTGGTAGAGCTGGACAGTTCGTCCGACCTTGACATTGTATGCGACACATTTGCCGGCGGCATTGGCGTCAACCAGATTTCGGCCACCTCCACGATCCATATTCCCCAAGGCACATCGTATATCCTTAAGAAAAAGGGCGCCACCAACCGTGTCTCCTATACATTGAACGGTAAGGCCTTTGTGCCGGTTCCCGGCGAGGGCGCCGAGAATATCATCAAGTTCACCGGACTGAACGCCGAACTCGTCATCGACGAGTATACGGTGTAACGGGGGTAAGACGATGAATCGATATGTGTACAGACCTGTACGGTACTATCTGCTGGTTTTTGCGTGCACATGGACATTTTGGATTGGGGCGGCGGTTGTCGGACGCCAAAACCCGGCAAGCCCCCTTGTTTTCCTATTCTTGCTGTTTGGACTTCTCGCGCCTTCCGTCACAAGCCTGATCACGGTGCTTACATCCAAAAGCCCGGCACTGCAAAAAGATTATAAGGAAAAGCTTACCGGGTTTTACCGCATTAAGCCGCTGATTGTTTTACTGGCCATTGGAATGATGGGCGTTGTCATTTTGGCGTCTATCCTTTTGTCGCTGTGCTTTGGCGAATCGACAGACCAATTCGCTTTTGTGGGGGGATTCTCCTTCTCCATTGGCGGCATTCCGACGCTGCTTACCCTTATTTTAGCCGCTGTGTTCGAGGAGTTTGGCTGGCGCGGATATGCCGAGGACTCGATTGCGAGCTACCACAGCTGGTTTAAGGAATCGATCATCTTTGGCATTGTATGGGGGCTTTGGCATCTGCCGCTGTTTTTTGTGCCGGGCACCTATCAGTCTGAAATTCTGCAAATGAACCCGCTTTACATGCTCAACTTTTTCCTGAGCGTCCCGCCGATGGGCTTTTTCTTCACCTGGGTGTATGTCAAGAACCGGCGCAGCATTTTGGCCTGCATCATCTTCCACTTCTTTGTCAACTTTTTGCAGGAGCAGATTGCCATGACACAGATTACCAAATGTGTCGAAACCGGAGTGGTGTTTGTGCTTGCCATTGTCATTGTGCTGACCAACAAAGATATGTTCTTTGAGACGCGGCATGTGGGAAATTTGCTGGAGGAAAAATAATACAAGGCCGGTTATACAAGCTCGGCTTGGCGGGCAGGGCTTGCAACTAAAAGTGACGTCTATAGAAAAAAGAGGCCCTCCTGCTTGTTGCCGGAGGGCCTCTTTTTGTATGGGATGTTGTTTAGAGGCGGCTGATGAGAATATACTCGGCTTCCCCGGCCACGTTTTTCCAGACCAGGATGCTGTCGCCTACGGCAATGTCGGATACGCCGGCATTGGCAAGGGTGGTGCCGGTGATGGTTTTAACGGTTACATTGGCGGCCGGTTTGATGGCCACACCGCTGACGGTGACGGCATTGGCAGAAACGAAGGCCACATTGCCGTAGGCCTCGGCCTGGCGGGGGGGCATGCCGGTATCGACCGCGTCGCCAACGGGCGTGATGAGGTCGTTGTAGGAATAACCCAGCTTTTGGCCGCCGTCGACCGTTTTGCCGTAAACCTGGTACCATTCGCCGGTCCGGGTGAGAAGCAGAATTTTTTCGCCTTTGGCAAAAACACCGGCGGTTGTAAATTCGGTGCCGGCGCCTTCGCGCAGATAGAGCCGGACTTCATCGGTTGCCTCGCCCAATTGGGCTTTTAATGTGCCACCGGGGGCGGGGGCAACCGGCGCAGCGCTGACTTCGGGGAAGCTTTGCTCGGGAACACTTGCCTCAGGGGCGCTGGTTGCCGGGATGCTGGCCTCGGGAGTGCTGGCCGCGAGAGCCGGCGCGCTGCTTTCGGGGATTTCGACGCTGGCAGCGGGTATTTCGACAGACGCGGCCACCGAGGGGGCCACCGCCGGAACAGATGTCGCTTTGCAGCCCCGCATGAGGAAGAAGAGCAAGAGAGCCAGCAGCAGGAGGAGAAGCAGCCACAGCCACCATCTGGATTTTTGGGGGGCAGGGCTACAGACTTTACAGTCTTTGACTTCTGTGGTTTCCGCCAGAGTGTCGGCGAAGCGCCTGGCTTCGCCGTATGTATCAAAGCCGCCGTGCCACAGGCCGTATTCCTGGTCGGCTTTGCCGTCTTTGACACCGGCGCCATCGTTGCAATAGCGGCAGGCATGGTCGTGAATGGTGGCGGTGCGGTCGTAGGCCAAGGCTTCGTAGACCCAGAGGTGGCGGCCGGTACCCACGTAGCGCGTGTAGGTTTTGTCGCCGATGGTGATGCGGCTGCCGTCGGCAGCGGTGGCCACGTCGGCTACAGGGGTGACGTCGGCTACAGGGGCGACGTCGGCAGCGGTTTCCACGTCAGTTACAGGGGTGATGACGTCGGCTGTGGCTGCACCGGGTTCGCAGACTTTGCAGTCACTGACTTCCCGGCACTCTTCCAGAGACTGGGCAAAGCGTTTGGCTTCTTCATAAGTCGCGAAACCGCCGTGCCACAGGCCGGAATCTTTTTCGGCTTTGCCCTCTTTGACACCGGCGCCATCGTTGCAAAAGCGGCAGGCATGGTCGTGAATGGTGGCGGTGTGGTCAAATTGCAGCGATTCGTAGACCCAGAAGTTGCGGCCAAAGCCTTTGAACGGCTTGCGTACCCGGGCATCGGTACCGGCGGTACCTTTTGGCGTGCAGACCTTGCAGCGGTGCACCTCGCATTCCGGCAGTGCTTTCGCAAACTCTTCAGCCTCGCCGCAATCACGGAACGGGCCGTGCCATTGGCCATAGGCCGCGTCGGCCTGCCCCTCTTTGACCCCTTGGCCGTAATTGCAATAGCGACAATCCTCCTCGTGGATCATCGCCGTATGCTCATAGGACAGCGATTCATAAACCCAATACCGCATACTCGTGACACCTCCTCAAGATTAATGGTTATCATCATCATATCACAATTTGCGTATATTAACAGTTATTTATTTCCATTTTTTAGGAATTTTTGAGATGTTCATATGAATAAGCGATTTTTACAAGTTCCTTAACCTTAATGAATATATGCGCGTATATAACCTTAAATGCCCGTGTCCAAAGACACGGGCATTTAAAGCGATTAATTTTTACTATCATATATAGGAAGGCAAAAACCATGGAAAATGAATCAAAAGGGTTTTACTTTTTGGTGGGGATAATCTCCAGCCAGTAACCGTCGGGATCGCTGATAAAATAGATGCCCATTTGGGTATTTTCGTAACAGATAACGCCCATTGCTTTGTGGTGGGCCCGGGCGGCGTCCATATCGTCAGCTGTGAAGGCAATGTGCATTTCGTTGTCGCCCAAATTGTACGGATCCTTGCGGTCACGCAGCCAGGTGAGTTCCAGAGAGTGGGTTGTTTTGCCATCACCCAAAAACACCAGCTTATAGCTTTTATCCTCGGGTTCTTTGACCCTGACAATCTCTAAACCCAATGCTTCTTGATAAAAAGCAATGCTCTTTTCCAGATCAAATACGTTAATATTATTGTGGGCAAAGGTAAAACTCATTTTGCTGTCAATCCTCTTTTGCTGCTTTGTGATGTTTATTGTACCCGAAAAAGAGGCCGGAATCATCCTTTTTTGATTAAAAGAAGATGACAAAGTCATTACTTTGGCGGGAATTGCAGTAAAAATATTGTCATATTGCACTTATGAGATGACGGCGCTTGTAAGATTTACTGCATATTGTTAATTTTTGGTAGTATGTGGAAAAAGCTGTTGAAATTGTGGAAAAAAATGGAAAGTGTTGGTGAATGGCTGTTTATCCACTGGATCGCTTCAAAAAAGGGACGCCATTTATGACGCCCCGGCTGGGTAAGAATATGGGTAATGAGATGCGGCAAAGCTGAGAAAGAACGCTGGGGCCGTTTAACTGTTGTAGTCCTCCATCAGCGTCATGAGGATGTCGTAGTTTTCGGCATAGACCCCTTTGGCCAACTGTTCCTGGTCATATTCCGGCAGATATTTGACCGAGACATCCAGCAAAAAGTCCGGTTCGGGGTTTTGGCCAACGAAGACACCTATTTTGCCATCGAAGGCGCGCAGAAAATAGCCGGCTGTGGGCGGCTCGGGGGAATTCTCGCGCTGGGAGGCGGAAACGGGGGGTTGGTAGTGGTTGGCGGGCGCCGTGCTGACCGAGCTTGCGGGCAGCGGTGAGGCAGCAGATGGCGAGGCCGTGGACACGGGAGGCAGCACACGACCGCCCATCCAGACACCGAGGGCCGCCGCGCCGGCCAGAGCGCCGCAAGCAATGAATGTGCGGGGATTGATCCAATGGGCAAGAGGCATTTTTCTCCCTCCAATACATGGTGGATTCCCAAAGAATGGACAGAATATATTCCACTATTTTTATCTTTGCCCAAAATACGCCGTCTATTCCATTTAGCGCCAGGGATTTTGATGTGATTATTTTTCAAATTGTTTACAAAAAATGTTTTAAGTATGGTATAATCCTTTATTGGGAGGCGAGAAGGTATGCCTAAACAATCCAACGGCACCAGGGCCAACGGAAGCACAAAAGTGCAAAAAGCGGTGGCCACCGGTTTTAGAGGTATCATGCGGACCATTGGAACCGTTTTAACGTCTGTATTGGTCGTCATGGTGATCACCGGCTGCATTGTGGCTTCGGTGTTGACTGTATATGTGTTGCGCACGTTTGAAGATCAGGACCCGGTGAGCCTGGAAAGCATTATGCTGAGTTATACCACTATATTGTATGCGCAGAACGGGGAAACCGGTGAAGATTACGAGTTGATGCGTATTGGCAATGAGAACTGCATTTGGGTGGAATATAGCCAAATGCCCAAGCAGTTGATTGATGCCGTAATTGCGGTTGAAGACAAGCGGTTTATGCAACATCAAGGCGTGGACATTCGGCGTTCGGCCGCCGCATTCGTGAACATGTTCATTCCGATTATGCCCGGACGGCAAGGTGGTTCGACCCTGACCCAGCAGCTGATTAAAAACGTAACCAACGACAAGGAACAGCGCATTGACCGCAAGGTGCGGGAAATATTCCGCGCGCTGAACCTGGAACAGCGGTACTCCAAGGAGCAGATTTTGGAGTCGTACCTGAATACCATGCCATTGGGTAACAATACCATTGGCATACAGGCTGCCGCCAATTTGTACTTAAACAAAGATGTAAGCCAGCTGACCGCGGCAGAAAGCGCTGCGCTGGTTTGTATTACCAAAGCACCCACCGCCTTTGACCCGTTTATTAACCCCGACAACAACAAGGAGCGGCAGGAATGGGTGCTGACCGAAATGCACGACCAGGGTAAGCTGACCGACGAAGAATACAAAAGCGCCCTGGATGAGCCGATTCACTGGGTGAACCCGGATACCCGGCAGCGCATCAGCAACACATACAGCTACTTTGACGACTATGTGATTGCCCAGGTGATTAGCGACCTGATGGACAAAGAGGGTTATACCTATCAGGAAGCGGAACAGCAAATTTACAGCGGCGGATATCGTATTTACACCACCGTTGACGAAGATATGCAGAAATATCTGGAGAATTTTTATCTGGATGTGAACAACTTCCCCAAGGTGGGTAACGCGAAGTATCCCCAGTCGGCTTTTGTCGTCACCGACACCAACGGCAAGATTTTGGCGCTGGCGGGCGGAATTGGCGAAAAAGAGGGGGCGCGGGTGCTGAACCGGGCGACCGACTCTTTCCGCGATTCGGGATCCACCATTAAGCCCATTGCCGCCTATGCTATGGCGTTTGAGCACGACTTGATCACCTGGTCCACCAAGATTGTGGATGAGATGGTGGTGGTGAAAAACAACGACGGCACGACCCACACTTTTAAAAACTATACCCAGACCTATTCGGGGCCGGTCACCGTGGACACGGCGCTGCAGCGGTCGATTAACATCATTCCGATTAAACTGACGATGATGCAGACACCGGATGTCATCTTCAACTTCCTGCACGACAAGTTGGATATGTATTCGCTGGTACCCCAGGATATCGCGATTGCACCTATGGCGATTGGGTCGCTGACCAAAGGCGTTTCGCCGCTGGAGATGGCAGGGGCGTACCAAATTTACGCCAACGGCGGTTATTTTACCAAACCTTACGCCTACTCCAGAGTGTTGGACCGTTACGGCAACACGGTGCTGGAGGCCGACACTACACCCCGGCGTGTCATCAGCTTTGACACCGCCACCGTCATCAACAAGCTGATGGGACGGGTTGTGTTTGGGCCGGTGGGCACCGGCGGCGGCGCGCGGCTGGGCACCAATATGCCCCAGGCCGGCAAAACCGGTACCTCGGACAACGACAAAGACCAGTGGTTTATTGGCATTACGCCTTATTATGTAGGCGCGTGCTGGCTGGGTTATGACAAACCTTTGGAAGAGCCGCAGCAAGGGCGCATTATCACGGCAACCTCCTACGCGCCGCCGGTAATATGGCGCACCGTGATGGGACCGCTGCTGGCCGATTTGCCCGCCAAGCCCTTCCCCGCTTCCCCCAACGTAAAAGAGCATGCCTATTGTATGGAGAGCGGCGAATTGGCGATTGAGGGCGTTTGCCCCGATGTGGCCATAGGCTGGTACAAAGAATCCGCCAAACCGCCGGCGTGCCGGCTGCACGGAGACGGCAGCTTTATCACCGACTGGTATAATAACGACAGCAGTAATGATGACACAGGAGAATCACGGCATTCGGGCGACTGGTATCCCGATTAAAATTGAAGCTGAATCGAAACAGGTTCCGGTTAATGGCCGGGACCTGTTTTTTTCTTTTTGGGCCGGATAAATAACCATAAAACGCATAGACTAACATCAAACTTATTTAGGAGGAATGAGCATGGCTAATTTGACTTCCAAAGAGTTGACCGCCATTGAAGATCAGCTGAATATTGAGCAGAATGTCGTCAAGAAGTATAAGATGTATGCCCAGCAGGCGGTTGATCCCCAGCTGAAGAACACCTGCGAACAAATTGCGGCGAAGCATCAAAACCATTACACCCGGCTGATGAACCAGCTGAGCTAAGCGTGAATAAAGGAGGTAAAGCAGATGCCCAATAACGCGTGTTTTGGCGACCGGGAAATGATGGACGACGCGTTGTCATCCCAAAAGTTTATTACAGAGGTGTATAACACCTTTGCCAACGAGTGCACATCCGGCGCTTTGAAGACGGAGTTTATGAATATTCTGACCGAGGAGCACCAGATTCAGCACGATATTTTTGCAGAAATGCAAAAGCGGGGCTGGTACGCCCCAGAGGCAGCCGACCAAAATAAAGTGAACCAGGCAAAGCAAAAGTTTCAAAATATGTCGCCGTCATAAAAGAAACGGCACGCAACGGCGGGGGTATATCCCCCGCCGTTTTTGATTGGGCGACACAAATGATGAAAAATGCAAGCGTGAGGAAGACATGCTACATGACGCACTGTTAATTCAGCCAAAAAAGCAGTTGTCCGCCTGTGGAAAACGACAATATTGCAGGAACCACATTGCAATATTTCAGTTATTCCTTTATGATTAGATAATCATTTTTTGTGCTTATTGTTTATCTTTGTGCGGCATAAAGATATTAAGACAAAAAAAGTGGGGGTAACCATTATTTTGAACGAGGTGATTTGAACATGGCGGAACGAATTGCGGAAATTAACGGCGTAGTAAACGGGTTTGTATGGGGTTGGCCCATGCTGATTTTGCTGGTGGGCGTGGGTATTTTTATCACATTTGCCACCGGTTTTTTTCAGGTTCGCAAATTTGGGCATATGATGAAAAATACCCTTGGCACACTTGGCAAGGGTAAACGGAGCGGCAAAGGGATTTCCCCTTTTCAGGCCGTATCTACCGCTTTGGCGGGTACGATTGGCACCGGCAACATCGTGGGCGTTACATCGGCGATTGTGGCCGGCGGTCCGGGCGCTGTATTTTGGATGTGGGTGAGCGCATTTTTCGGCATGATGACAAAGTTTGCCGAGGTGACGCTGGCCGTTTACTTCCGCAACAAGGACGCAGAGGGTATTCCTTCGGGCGGCCCGATGTACTATATTGAAAAAGGCCTGAAAATGAAATGGATGGCCGTCATTTTTGCACTGCTATGTACCTTTGCTTCCTTCGGCATTGGCAATATGACACAGGTGAACTCGATTGCGGGCGCCCTGCACGCCACTTTTAATGTGCCTGTGCTGATTACCGGCCTTGTGGTGGCAGCCATTGTGGCCTTGGTCGGTTTGGGCGGCATTAAACGTATTGCCAAAGTGACCGAGCTGCTGGTCCCCTTTATGGCGGTTTTCTACATTATCGGCGGTACTATTGTGCTGGTAATGTGCGCCAAGCAGATTCCCGCCGCTTTTGGCCTTATCTTTAAAAATGCATTTAATCTGAAGGCTGCCGCGGGTGGCGCCATCGGTTATACCCTGCAAAACGCTGTGCGTTACGGTTTCGCCAGAGGCGTATTCTCCAATGAAGCCGGCCTTGGCTCGGCGCCTATTGCCCACGCCAGCGCCGACACCGACAACCCGGTGCGGCAAGGCCTTTGGGGTATGTTCGAGGTGTTTGTGGATACACTGGTGGTTTGCAGCTTTACCGCGCTTGTCATTTTGACAGCGGGCGGGCATACCTTGTGGAGCGAATCCGGCCTGAATGGCGCGGCGCTGGCCACAGCTGCTTACACCGCCTCTTTGGGCAAGTTTGGCGGATACTTCTTATCTGTTGGTATTTTGTTCTTTGCCCTTTCCACCATTTTGGGCTGGGCATTTTACGGCGAACGTTCGCTGGGGTACATCACCAAGAACAGCATGACAGGCGCGTGGATTTATCGGATTGTCTTTGTGCTGTGCATTGTGTTGGGCGCCACCATTAAAATGCAGCTGGCATGGGACGTTGCCGACACCCTGAACGGCATGATGGCGATTCCCAACCTGATTGCCCTTATCTTCTTGAGCGGTACGGTCTTTAAACTGGTGCGCAGTTATCTGAAAGATCCTGACTCGGTTAAGATGAAAGATTAGTCCACATTCAGTTGAAAGGCCTTGCCGGAAACGGCAAGGCCTTTTTGTATACAGGAAGGGCCAGCGGTAGGCGCGGGGTGCAGGGTGTAAAAAAAGCTTGGTGCCGATATTAATATAGAATTGGCATAGACGTGCAGCCGCTCCGGCAAGCATTTAGCCTGTCGCTCGGGCCGCGACCGGCCCATACTTTTTGGCGCAAAAAGTATGCAAAAACATTTTTTAGGGGAAACCACATGGTTTCCCCCACCCCCATCCTTAGGGCAAGGGCATAGGTGCGCAGGAAACGCCTGGCTTATGGGGGGACGGTTTTGGGGGTGAGCGGGGGGTGCAACAGAAAAAAGGAATGATACGGATATAAATATAAAATTGGAGCAAACGTATAGCCGCTCCGGCAGGTATATAACATGTCGCTTGAGCCGCGACCGGCCCATACTTTTTGACGCAAAAAGTATGCAAAAACATTTTCAGGGGAAACCACATGGTTTCCCCTGCCCCATCCTTAGGGCGAGGGCACAGGTGCGCAGGAAACGCTTGGGCTATGGGGAGAAAGGGTTTTGGTCCTGTGCTGGGGTGCAAAGCGTAAAGAAAAAAAGGTCGATATCGATATGGATATTGATGTCAAATAGAAATACGGCAGACGTACAGTCGCTCCGGCAGGCAAATAGCATGTCGCTTAAGCCGCGACGGGCCCATACTTTTTGGCGCAAAAAGTATGCAAAAACATTTTTTAGGGGAAACCACATGGTTTCCCCTGCCCCCATCCTTAGGGCGAGGGCACAGGTACACAGGAAACGCTTGGGCTATGGGGAGAACGGGTTTGGGTCCTGTGCGGGGGTGCAAAGCGTAAAGAAGAGGCACTGATGCCGACATAAATATAAAATTGGAGCAGACGTACAGTCGCTCCGGCAGGCAGATAGCATGTCGCTTTGGCCGCGACCGGCAGGCTCCCGCTGGCGGCTGCATTTTAAGCGGGTTTATCTTGGTGCCGGAAAGCAACCAGCTTCGTTTCCCCGATTTGATTGACATGGAATGTCATGGTTTCGATGCCATAGGGCGGATTGTGGGGACCATAGAACGTTTCTACTTCGATGACGATTTCGTAGATGGCTGTATCGGGCAACCGCTTTACACTAACTATCCTGTCGCTGTCGGGCCAATAGAGACGGGGTTCGCCGTAGTAGTCTTCTATGGCGGCAAAAACCGTGGGGGTCATCAGGCTTAGGACAGTACCGGACATGACGTCGGGCGCGGCGGCTTGGGCATAGGCCGGTTGGCTGAAAAGCAGGCAGGCGCAGAGCGCCCAAAACGCGCCGTGCGGCATTTTGCGCATAAACATCACCTCGTAAAGAAGTATGCCCAAGGGCCAAAAAGGTATGTACGCTAAAAATCCCTGCCGGGCGGCAGGGATTTTGTATTGGGTGTATTTTATTTGGTGTAGGGATTGTAGTAGTAGGCGGGGCCGGCCACGGGGCAAGCTCTTTCTGTTAAAGCGGCGGCCAGATCCTCGGGGGCTTTTGCGCCGGTCTCCTGGCCAAAAAGGGTGGTGATGAGGGGCGGCGCCTGATAGAGCACATCGTAGAAAAGGATAAATTCATCGATGTCGTCATCCCGCTTGTCGTCAATCATGGCCGAGATGGCGTCTTCGTAAAATCCGATTTCGTCTACAAGGCCGTTTTCTTTGGCCTGCTTTGGGGTATAGATGCGACCGTCGGCCAATTCGATAATTTCATCCACCGATTTGTCGCGGCCTTGGGCCACGATGCCCACAAACTGATCGTAGCTTTCTTGGGCGAGGCTGAGGAAGATTTCTTTTTGTTCGTCGGTGAGGGGTTCAAACTCGCTGCCCATCGTCTTGTTTTTGCCGATGTAGATGGGGGTGATTTTCAGTCCCTCTCTTTCATAATACTCGGTGGCATCCACAATGACACCCATGGTGACGCCAATGGAGCCGGTAAGGCTGTTGCGGTTGACAATGATTTTATCGGCGGCCATGCCCAGATAGTAACCGCCAGAACAGGCCATTGAGCCGAAGTAAGCGTAAATGGGGCGGCCGGTCTTTTCCTTATATTCCATCAGCTTGATGTAAAGCTCGTCAGTGTGGAAAACGGTGCCGCCGGGAGAATCGATGTAAAGCATAATGCCTTTATTGTTGGGATCGCTGATGAGTTGGTTGACCGCGTTCATGGTGAAATTGTGGTTGTAGCTATAGGAGCCGCCCAACAATTCGGCGTAAGGGTCGGTGCCCTGAATGGTGCCTTCGACATAAATAACGCCTACATAGGGTTCCACAGGATAGGTGATGGTTTCCGACCCTGTCTGGAAGGTTTGAAGCGCCTGGGACAGTCGCCAGCAACCGTAGACGATGGCGCCTAGAACGGCCAAAAGCACAATAATTAAAACGACGGTACCCCCGTGGCCTTTCTTTTTGGCCGGTGCGGGGGGCGTATAGGGGTAGGGCGCATAGTAGCCGGGAGCCGGCGCAGCCCACGCGGGCTGCTGCTGGGGTGTGGCGGCATAAACAGGCGCCGCAGAGGGCTGGGTTCTGGCGGAGGGTGCCGGTGGCACTGGGGCCGCTTGGCCGGAAGGTGCCGCGGGCGGGTTGGCCCAGCTGGGGGCGGGGGTTGCCGGTTTAGCCGCATTGGGGGCCGTGGCCGACCAGCTGGGAGAAGCCGCAGGGGTAGGCGTCATCGGGGCAGCCGGTTTGGCCTCCTCGGCAGGGGACGATGTCACCGGTGCGGCCGGGGCATCCGATTTGGCCTCTTCCGCAGGGGGGGGCGTCACCGGGACCACCGGTGCGGCCGGTTTTGCCTCTTCCGCAGGGGGTGCTGCAGCAGAAGCATCGGCAGCTGCCGGCACCTCCTCGTTAACAGGAGGGTTCGCCCAACTGGGTGTTCCAAAGCGCGGAGCAGCAGAAGCCTCCGACTGGGCAGGCTCGGGGGACTCGCTTTTGGGGGGATCATTTTGAGAGGGCTCATTGGGGGGGGGGTCTCCGGCAGTGGAAGCCCGCTTAAGATCGTCCTCCATTTTCGCCAGCAAATCGGAATAGTTGTTGTTTTCATCCATATCCACAAAACCGCCATTCTCCGCACTTATGATTTGAATTTGACATCGCTTATTGTAAAACCCGGCAGGTGAGGCGCTGTCATCCGGTCAAAGGGTGCGGGCATCGAGCCGGATATTAGGCGTCTGGTTCAGGTTGGCCGGGATATAAAACGGGGATTTTGGCACGCATGACTGCTATATTGTTTACGATATACGCAATTTCATACAAAGTTAGACTATCATACCGTTAAGAGACTGTCAATATTTTGGCACAAACGTTACAAAAAGTTCCCATTTTACCGGCAGGCACATTTGGGGGCCGCCGGAAACATATAGCCCCCCTTCCCTATTCCGTGACAGTAATGGTGCTGCGAATCATGCCCATCCAGCAACTGTAGGGAATGGTGCCGCTTTGGTCGGGGGTAAACTCGATGACATTATCGCCAGGCTGGAGCTGTTTGTCAATTTGGAAAGCGGGGATGACAAGCTCGTTGTTGCAGCCGGTAAGATCTTCGGCGGCGGCCTGAATGACCCATTTGACGGGAACACCGGCCTTGACGGAGATGGGTGTATAGCCGCGGGGCGACAGTTGGGTGGTAATGACCTGCATATCGGCTGCCGGGGTAGGCGCAGCCGAAACGCTTTGAACCGAGGAAGGCGTTCGCATGGCAGCCTGGCCCTGGAACGGCACCGACATGGGCGGCGTTTGGAAACCCGACAAACTCAGGCCGTTTTGAAACATGAACACCCCTAGCACAACCACTAGGGCGGCGCTGACCGTCATCATTTTGCGGGAGAATTTTTGGTTGAGAAGAGTGCTGAGGGCGCCGAAGCCAAACATCAGCGGCACGGTGCCCAGGCTGAAGCAGAGCATGGACAGCGCCCCTTTGAGGGGGGAACCGGTGGAGAGAGCCAAAATTTGCATGGTTTGCAGCGGGCCGCAGGGCATAAGGCCATTGAGAAGGCCGACATAAAAAGGACTATTGTGCTGTTGCCCGTTGTCGGCCAACCTGGTAAGGAACCGGGGCAGACGGGGCGTCAGCCCCTTAAGCCAGGGAAAAAGATCCAACATATTGAGGCCCATGATGACCATGAAGACGCCGGCCACCAGCTGGACAATGCCTTTGGCGGTACCGGAAAAACCGACCACCGAACCAAGGCCGCCGGCCAACGCGCCGATGGCCGTATAGGAAATAACGCGGCCCAGGTTATAGAGGAAGCCTGGGCGCAGCGCAGCGGAAGCGTTGGAGCGGGGGGCTTTGGGCACAGTTGGCGCCGCGCACTGGGAAAGGTTGATGCCGCCGCACATGACCACACAGTGGAGCGAGGTCAGCAGTCCGATGACAAACAAAAGACCATAGCCCATACCGGACTGGGCACGGGGAAAGACATCCAGAAAGCCCAATGCGCCCAGTTGGCGAAGCAGCATAAATAAGGCGACCAGAATGATGGCAACACCCGCCAACCGGAGGGCCGTTTGTGCCTGGGACGGGGCGGGCTTGGCCGGAGAAACCCGGTAGCCGGCAGAACGCACCGCCTCTTTGAGATTGGCGAGGGAGACGATTTCGGCGCGATATGTAATATCCGCTGTGCCTTTGGTGTAGCTGACGCGGACACTTTCGACACCGTCAAGGCCGCGCAATTTGCGTTCGATTTTGTTTTGGCAATGGGTACATGTCATGCCTTCAATGTGGAGTGTGGTGACGCGGCGATGATTGGCCATTTTTTTACCCTCTTTGTGTTAAAATGATGAGCGTTATGAAGAGTAGCAGGTGAATGTGAACGTTGGGTGAAAACTGTGCCAGAGGAAAAAAAATTTTTGCCGTTTAAAAAGGGCGTCCAACAGGACGCCCTTTGTGATAGCACCAGAAATGATTGGGAAACGACTACTTAGCGGCGCCGGTCCTTGCCCAAAAAAGCCATACCGACAAGATCGGGGCCGCCGTTGAGGGCGATGGCGGAGCCGGCAAAAAAAGAGCCAAAGCTATCCCAGCCCAGGGCGTTTTTGACAGAGCGGTAAAGCTTGCTGACGAACTCCTCGGTGGTGCCCATGACAAAGCCGTAGGATCCACCCGGCATAATGCGCTCTTTGACGATTTTGAGGATGGCGTCGGGGAGCTTTTGGTCACCGCGGACTTTGGCGACAATTTTGGTTTCACCGTCGATGATGCTCATGACCGGGCGGATACCCAGCGCCTGGCCAATGAAGGCGGCTGTCACGCTGACGCGGCCGGAACGGCGGATAAAGTCAAAGGAAAGGGGGGCCACATAGATTTCCAGACGGCCGAACCAATCGTGAAGGGCGGTGAGCACTTCATTCAGCTTCGCCCCCGCTTTGTGCATGGCGACAGCCATCAGGGTGGCTTGTCCATAGCCGATGGAGTAAGCTTTGGAATCGATGATTTCGATTTGCACTTTGGCTGCCTCGCCCGGGTATTCCTCCTGAAGCATCTCTTTGGCCTGGTTGGCGGAGGTGTAGCACATGGAAGCTTTGGCGTTGATGCAGATGACGACGATTTGATTGTAGCCTTCGGATATCGCCTTGCGGTACCGCTCTAAATAATCCAGCGGCGTCACCCCCGACGTGGTGGGCAGCTCGCGGCAGCTGCGACAAAGGGAATAAAACTCCTTGGGCTTTATCTCGTAGCTTTCCCTATAAATTTTCCCGTCTATATTGACAGTGAGGGGTGCGATGTCCACATTATATTGCCGGGCCATATCAAGAGGGATATCGCCTGCAGAGTCAGTGATGAATTTAATGCGATCCACTATTGTTGCCTCCTTTTGGAGTGTTCGTATGGAAGTAGTCCGGCACAAACGCTTTATCGCCATGGTAACCGGAGTGTCGGCGGTACATTGCACAAAGTATAGCATATCCCGCAGCCAAAGTATAGATTGTTTATGCAATCATCCGTCTTTTTTGCAAAGGCGCCACACATTGACAAATTATTCCCTTTTATTGTAATGTTATGGGTAGACATCCGGCATTCTTCATGGAGGGGAGTTCGGCATGATGACCACTAAAGGGGCAAACAAAAGCATCGGACAGGACAAGAAGCCGCTGTACCGTTTCGGCTATTGGGATATTGTGGTTTTAGCGGTGGCCGGCATTGCCATTTTGCCGGTTGTGCTGCGGGGCCAAAACGCGATTATTCCCGTGCATGACAGCCTTGACGCCGCTGTCGCCTGGGTCCAAATGTTAAAGCAGCAAGGGCTTTTGCTGGCGCTTAACCAGCCGACGAACTGTTTGGGGCAGATGTCGTCCGCCTATTTTGCTGCCGTTTTTTTTGGCCTGCTGAATGTATTAAACGTGTTTTTTGATGTTTTTACGGCCCATATGATCTCATATGCGCTGAATATTATCATAGGCTATTTTTCCATGTATCTATTATTAACGCTTTGGATTGAAAATGAGGGCGTCGTCAAGCTGGCGGCCATTGCATTTGCCGTTTTGCCTGTATTTCCGGGGTGGTACTTTGCCGCCACCACAGTACCACTGTGCTGGTACCTGTTTTGCAAAATGAAAACGCTGGCATACAACAAGTGGGATGCGCGGGTATTGCTTTTATTATTCTTCCCCGTATTATCCAGTTTTGTCTTCATCGGGCTCTTTATGCTTGGCATATGGCTGCTGGCCATTGCCGTATTGTGGGTGAAAGAAAAAAGGCTGTATATCAATTTGCTGGCGGGATGGGTGGCATTGACGGTCGGCTATGTCATTGTGGATTTGAAGACTTTTATGGCCGCTTTCTTTTTATCAGAACCTTTAAACCGATCTGTTTTCACGTTGGCAGATAGTTCGTTTGGGGTGTTTCTACGAACCTGGGTCCGCACTTTTTTAAGCGGCTTTTATCATGACCCGCCGATGCAGCAAATGCTCATCCTTCCTTTGCTGTTTATCGCATTGTGTATGGTGGGCATTTACCTGTTGGGCCGCAAGCTGGATGGAAAATTGCACCCCCAGAAGCAGGCGCAGTATTTGCAGTACTTTTTTCATGTGCTTGCGCTTGTATTTGTGGCTGGTATATTCGCGTTTTTATACGCGGCCAATTACTACACCCCCATTAAAGATTTTTTCGCCCGTATCGTACCATTTTTAGGCGAATTGAATTGGGGGCGGGTACTCTTTCTCAACAATGTCATTTGGTATGTGTGCTTTGCTTTTACATTGGCCTTGCTGGCAAAGCAAAAGCATCTTGCCTTTTTGGCATACGCCCTGGCCATTGCCCAAATTGTGATTATTTTTGTGACGCCCGAAACCTATAATTATGCCAATTACAATCTATTTTATCAGGATAACATTTCCACCCATGTTACTTTTCGGGAATTTTATGCGGAGGATTTATTTGGCGAGATTAAAAGAGATATCGACTATCACGGGGAAGGCGCGGCCATGGTGGGGGCCCATCCCAGCGTACTGATGTATAATGGGTTTGTCTGCGTTGACGGGTACAACAATTCCTATCCCCTGGCCTATATGATGGCGTTCCGAGAGGTCATTGCGCCCCAATTGGAGCACAATCCGGAGGATCAGCGCTACTATGATAAATGGGGTGGACGTATGTACTTATACTGCGACGACGCCCCCTATGCCCCCACACGGGAGAAAATCACCACACCTGTGCAACTGTATATCGATACCGACGCATACCGCAGACTGGGCGGGGTGTATATTTTTTCCCGGGCCGAGTTGGGCAATGCCGACGATTTGGAATTGGATTTGGTTCGGACATATATCCGGGACGATTCGATTTATGATATATACGTATACAAAGTACGGCCATAGGGCTTGGTTCGACTTTGGCCAGGCTGGCTAACGACAGACACCCCCGCCACCATGCGTAAAGCGCAAGGGAGCGGGGGTGTTTTACCTAATTATCTTTGTGTTTGTTACGGCGCCTTTAGGCCTGCTGGCCGCCGGCGACGGCGTAGGTTTCGCGGGCAATCATGAGCTCTTCGTTGGTGGGAATGACCCAGACCTGCACTTTGGAACCGGGGGTTGTGACACAGCCTTCGCCGTGCATCGAAGTATTTTTGCCCTCATCCATTTGGACACCGAAAAAGGAAAGTTCGCCGCAAATTTCCTGCCGCAGTTCGGGATTATGCTCGCCGATGCCGCCGGTGAAAACAATGGCGTCCAGGCCGTTCATGGCGGCAGCGTAGGCGCCGATGTATTTTTTGATGGTGTAGCGCACGACGGAGGCGGCCAGCTTGGCCCGCTCGTTGCCGGCTTCCATTGCTTCACAAATATCGCGGTCGTCACTGGAGAGACCGGACATGCCCAAAAGGCCGGATTGTTTATTGAGGACGTCCATCACCTCGTCCAGATTTTTGCCCGTTTTGCGGGCGATATGCTGGATGAGAGCGGGATCGATGGTGCCGCTGCGGGTGCCCATGGGCACACCCTCGAGGGGAGAATAGCCCATGGTGGTGTCCACCGATTTGCCGCCGTCGATGGCGGCCACGGAGGAGACGTTGCCCAGATGGCAGGTGAAAATTTTGAGGTCCGCGGGGGCTTTGCCCATCAACTTGGCACAGCGGCGGGAGACATACTTATGGGAGGTGCCGTGGTATCCGTAACGGCGGAAGCCGTATTGTTCATAGTACTCGTAGGGGATGGGATAGATGTAGGCTTTTGGGGGCATGGTTTGGTGGAAAGCGGTATCGAAGACAGCCACCTGGGGGATGTTTTCGCCCAAGAGGTGGGCGCAGGCTTTGATGCCACCCAGCATGGCCGGGGTGTGGAGGGGGGCGATGTCCTTTGTTTTTTCGATATTTTCCATGACCTGCGCGTCAATGGGAAACGCTTTGTCCGCACCCTCCCAGCCGGTGCCGATGCGATGGCCCACGGCGCCGATCTCTTGGAGAGAGCCGATGACGCCGTCTTGGCCGGTGAGGAGATCCAGCACCATGTGGAGCGCGGTTTCGTGGTCGGGCAGGGCCACATCCAGCACTTTTTTGTCGGCGCCGGTTTTGTGGGTAAGGCGGCCGTCAATGCCGATGCGTTCACAGTTGCCGCTGGCCAGCACATTCTCTGTCGTCATATCGATGAGCTGGTATTTGAGAGAGGAACTGCCGGCGTTAATGACAAGTACATCCATTTAATTGATTCATCCTTATTGTATGTTTTTGGGGATCTGTGTGAGAAACTTACAGCTGGACAGGACGTATGATGCCCATGGGGGTTTGCTGGGATTCCTGGCCAAGGGGATTGTCCTTGAGGATTTTGACCAGCAGGTCGCGGTTCATATCTTTGCTGGAGGTGCCCAGAATTTGACCCTCCAGGTCGTTAATGTCGGTGATGGTGACGGGATAACCAATAGCGTCGGCCACTTCTTTGGCCACTGTATCCGGTTTGTCGGGGCCAAGCACCACATATTGGTTATAGGGCGGGAGGGTGTAGTGGCAAGGGCCGTCGATGGAACGCGCCTTGTACCCTGCGACATTGTAAAACCAGCCCCGCCTGCCAAAGAGCTTGCCGATGGCGGAAATGAAAGCGGCAAAGAGAATTTTGAGGGTGCCGCATTCCCGCAGGGCCATTTCCATTGTCTCGGGAATGCCAAGGCCGATGCCGTAAGGGGTTTTGAGCACAAAGCGGGAGAGCAGCTTGGCCAGAGGCCGGGGGTGGATGTCCTTCATGGGGATAGCACGGTTTTGGGTGCAGGCGACAATTTTTTCCGTGATGAATACAATATCGCCGGGTTGGAGGTGGGGGCCGGCGTACGTTTTGACCACGTCGATGATGTTGTCGGCATTGGTGACGACATGGGTGCGGATGCACAGGCGCTTGTAGCCTTTGCCGTCGACGATGCGCACTTCCTCTTTGCCGGTGTTAACGCGGGTGTCCTCGCCGGGGGTTACTTGTGCCGGGACGACCGTTTTTTGTTCTTCTGACACTTTATGGTCCCACCTTTTCTTTTGGCAAATGATGCAAAATCATTTTGCATTTATTGTAGTATTCTCCGAAGATGATTATACAGGATGGGGGCGGCCGCGTCAAATGGCTTTTGGGGCATTAGCCGGCCGTTTGGGGAGCTTTTGCGCTGTAGACACACCAAGCGGTTACCGCCGCCAAAACGATGGCGCCGCCCAGAAGGGCCAAGGGGCCGGGGGCCTCGCCCACCGCCAAAAAGACCCAAAGGGGACTGAAGAGGGGTTCCGCCATGCCGATAAGGGAACAGGTGAGCGCGGAGCAGCCCCGGATGGCGATGGCGTAGAGCACATAGGGCAGACCCAGCTGCAGCACGCCCAAAAGGCAGATGGCGCCTGCCGACTGGGGGCTCCAGACAGGGGGAAAGAAAAAAAGACCGGGCAGGCAGAGGACCGCTGTGATGATTTGGCCCAACAGAATGGCCGTGTTGGATTTGTGGGAGTCGCCCACTTCTTTAGAGAGGATCATGAAACTGGCAAAGCCAAACCCGGCGATGAGCGCCATGATGTTGCCGAGCATGCCGCCGGTGGAGAGAGAATCGATGAAAAAGAGGGAGATGCCCACGACGGTGCAGGCGATGACGGCAACCTGGGGCCAGGTGATTTTGCGGCCAAAGGCAAAAAAACCGATGAGCATGATAAAGACCGGACTTGTATTTTGCAGCACAATGGCGTTGGCGGAGGTGGTGAATTTATTGGCGCAGACAAAAAAGATCATTGTGGTGCCCAGGGCGAGGGCACAAAGGAACACCTGCTTATCGAAGACAAGGCGCAGTCTGGCGATTTTCATATAGGCGAAGACAACCACCGCGGCAATGGCGGAGCGCAGGCAGGCGATGACCAATGGGTTCCAGGGAATGAGTTTGATGAACAGGCCCGCAATGCTCCACATGAAAGCAGTGAGCAGCATGGTGAGCATGGATTTGATGGGGGGAGCGGCTGTATATTCGGACATGTAATTCTCCTTTTCGGGCGCCGGATGAACTATCTAAAAATTGTACAATATTCTGCCGGCAAAAACAAGGGCGGGGATTTGAGTTTTTTTCAGATTATTGGTGGATTCGACGAAATTGCTCTTCCCAAAAAATACGAAAGAGTATATAATGAAAACAGAAAATCATGGGTTTCATCAACCGGTGGAATTGGCATGGATTTTGCCGTTTTCACTACGCTGTGAATGGTGAAATTGTGGTTTTTTTCATGAAAACAGAAAAATTTGGTGTGAATTAGTTTTGCGGCTATGCAACATATTTGCGGCTTTTTTGGCACTACTAATTTATAGGCCGGGTTTAAGATGTTCGACATCTTTTGCGTTTTCTTCACAGCAGGACAAAACAAAGGAGCATGGCCGTGGTATTTGCAAGTTTAATCTTCCTGTACATCTTTTTGCCGCTGAATGTGATCCTCTATTACATCACAAAGAATTTGCAGTTCCGCAATGCTGTGCTGATTGTTTTCTCCCTTGTGTTTTACGCCTGGGGCGAGCCGGTTTGGATTGTGCTGCTGATATTTTCGGCTTCTATCGATTATTTCCACGGGCTGATTATTGAACGGTGGCGAGGCGGGTGGCAGGCGAAAGCGGCTGTGGTATCCTCGTTGGTACTGAACCTGGGGCTTTTGGGCATTTTTAAATACAGCGGGTTTTTATACGAAAACATTAATTTGCTTTTGGGCACCTCCTTCCCTGTCCCCGCATTTGCGCTGCCTATTGGCATTTCGTTTTATTCCTTCCAGACGATCTCCTACACCATTGACATATACCGGGACGAGACGCCACCCCAGCGGTCTTACTGGAAGTTTTTGCTGTTTGTATCGATGTATCATCAGCTGGTGGCGGGGCCGATTGTGCGATACCAGGATATTGCCAGAGAGATTGACCACCGGGTGACCAATTGGAGCGACGTGGCGGGAGGGGTAAACCGCTTTGCCATTGGACTTGGGAAAAAGGTGCTGGTGGCCAACACGGCCGGGCAATTTGTGGTGCGGTATTTGGACAGCAATCTGCACAATCTTTCGACGCCGGAAGCTTGGTTCGGCATTTGCATGTTCACGATTCAAATTTATTACGATTTTTCCGGGTATTCGGACATGGCCATTGGAATGGGACGAATGTTCGGATTCCATTACAAAGAGAACTTCAACTACCCTTATACCGCCGTTTCGGTGACGGATTTTTGGCGGCGTTGGCATATTTCTCTTTCATCTTTCTTCCGGGACTATTTGTATATTCCTTTGGGCGGCAACCGAAAACATCAATATTTCAACTTGCTGGTTGTGTGGTTTTTGACGGGGTTGTGGCACGGCGCTTCGTGGAATTTTGTATTTTGGGGGGTATACTTCGGCGCGCTGATTGCCATTGAACGGCTCTTCCTGAAAGGCTTGTTGGAGAGGCTGCCTTTGTTTGTCTCCCATCTCTATTTATTGCTGGCCGTTGTTTTTGGTTGGACCTTCTTTTACTTCACCGACCTTTCCCGCCTGACGCAATTTTGGCGCGTTTTGTTCGGCATGACGACGACGGCGGGCGGCACCCTTTGGATTGTTTTGGTTAACAATATCTTTTGGGTTGTGCTGGCTTGCCTGTTCTGCGCACCGGTGGTGCCGTGGCTGCAGCAGTTTTTGTCACGGGAAAAGCAGCTTGGTAAACCCCGCCTGATGGCAGCCCAGATTGCCTTAAATATTGTCATTTTGATTCTGTGCACCGCCTTGTTAGTGGGACAAAGTTATAATCCGTTCTTGTATTACCGTTTTTAGGGAGGAAGCCCGGTGAAGGTTCTCATCAAACGTTCCCAACTGCAAAAGCTTTTTACCACCGAGCAGAAGCGGCGGGTGTATTATTACGCCAGCCTTTGGGTTTTGGTGGGCGTGCTTGTGCTGCTGGGGGCGGGGTCGGTTTTTTTTCCGAATCCGACAATGTCCCTTTTGGAAAAAAGGGAGCTGGCCAAAATGCCGGCCTTTTCGGTCGAGGCGTTTTTCTCCGGGCAGTATATCCGAGATTTGGAGGCGTTTTACGCGGACACCTTTCCTTTGCGGGAAGGTTTTGTCGGGTTGGCAGCCTTTGTGGAAAATATGAAAGGGCTGCGGCCCAATGAAGTGAAAATTTATGAGCAGGCGCCCCAGGAGCCGCCGCCGCCCGTGCGCAGCGAATCGGTGCCGGCAGGGGCCGGGGAAATGACCGAGTCGAACCCCAATATCCCCAATGTGCCGCAGACGACCACCCCCGCGGCCCGGGACTATGAGCCCAACAGTTTGGCGGCGGGAGAAGTGTCTCAGCTGGGGGCCACCTTCATATGCAAGGACCGGGCGCTGACATTGTTTGGCGGCAACCGGGATGTGGGGCTTTATTACGCGCAGGTTGTCAACAACTATGCCTCGGCGCTGGAAGGCAAAGTAAAAGTGTACGATATGATCATTCCGACGGCTGTGGAATATGGACTGCCGGATGAATATAAAAAGCTGTCTGCCAGCCAAAAGGACAATATCGACTATATTTACGGCAACATGTCCAGCCTTGTGGCGACAGTGGACGCCTACAGCCAGCTTGAGGCGCATTACTACAACGAATATTTATACTTCCGCACCGATCACCATTGGACGGGGCTGGGGGCCTATTACGCGTATCGCGCTTTTGCGGACAAGGCCGGTTTTACGCCTCTGTCCCTTTCCGATTACGAGACAAAGCGGCTGGACGGCACATTTTTGGGGACGCTGTACGCCATGACGCAGGATCCTATGCTCAAAGAGCATCCCGACTATTTGGAGTATTATGTCAACCCCACATCCAGCAAGGCTTTTTTGTACCAGCGCAACAACCCCGATACACCGCTGGAGCGGGATGTATTTGCCACTTACGCCAAGGGCGGCAACAGCTATTCCCTCTTTTTACATGGCGACTGGCCGCTTTTGCGCATTGACACCGGAGTGAAGAACGGCCGGAAAATTGCCGTGGTGAAAGAGAGTTTTGGCAACGCCTTTATCCCCTTTCTTATTGATCATTACGAACAGATTTACGTGGTGGATCAGCGGCATTTTCAGACATCGCTGACCGAGCTTTTGGAGCAGAACGGCATTGGAGAGCTTTTATTCTGCAATAATATTTTTGCCGCCAACACCAATTTTCATGTGGAATGCATTAAGAGCCTGCAATACCAGGTGTATATGCCCGATGCAATTGTATCTTCTTCCTCGAAAGAGGAAAGCGCCAGCAGC
This sequence comes from Oscillospiraceae bacterium, assembly GCA_031551485.1. Classification (GTDB taxonomy): domain Bacteria; phylum Bacillota; class Clostridia; order Oscillospirales; family Ruminococcaceae; genus JAVBNO01. The sequence goes on along the minus strand of JAVBNO010000053.1, from coordinate 2,391 downwards.
GAAAGCGAGAGCGAGGACGATATTATTATCATCTCGTGACCCGGCAGCGACGGAGGATTGGTATGAAACGCATATTATGCTTGTTTACAGTGCTGTTGTTGTCGGCCGCCAGTCTATCCTGCGCGGCTGTAGAGGAGTTTGCCATGCCGGGAGAGCCGGCGCAGGAGGACAGCCGTGTTGTGCTGTCCTTTTTGATTCCCGCCAACGCCGACGCCATTACCAAAGAGGCTGCCCATTTGCTTTGCCAGAAGGCAAGCGCACTTTCGGATGGGGCGTTGGAGATTACCCTTTCTCCCCACGAGGACCCGGCAAGGGCGCTGCAAGAAGGAACGTGCGACATAGCGTGGGTGGATACGGCGGATTTGGTAGGCCTTTGCCCCAAGCTTTCCCTTTTGCAGTATCCATTTTTGTTTGATGATTACGAGCACTTTGCCATTACGCTTGGCAATGCAGACGTGCAGGCCGCCCTGAACAGGCCATTGGCGGAGCAAGCCGGGGCAAAGATTTTGGCGGTGTTTTATCATCATAGCGAAGGGCTTTTGTCGATGCGGCAAGGGGCTGTGGCGGACAATCTTGTAGGGGTGCGGGTGGTCACCGGCGACCCGTATTTGAAAGCCGGGCTGGAGGCGGCGGGGGCCACGGTGGGGGCGGCAAAAGACGGCCGACCTGACGAGATGTTGGCTGCGGAGCCTGATGTCTATATTCCTTTTGACGCCACCGGCCTGACGGCGCTTAAAAATGTGGACGAGCGGTTGTATTTTTGGAAGCTGAATTTGCAGCTGAACGCCAACTGGCTGTTGATGGCCAAAGGCGGGACGGCCCTTGACGCCAAGCGCACGGCGGCATTGGCTGAGGCGGCCGCCTATGCCCGGGGATATCATGATGATCAGCGGCTGCTGGTGGAGAACCAAAAGTTAACGCAGGAAGACAGCCCGATGGTGATGGATTTGTTTTCGGAGCATTTGCATACAGGGGTACGGCTTGTGTATCAGGAAAAGCTGGCGGCGGAACTGGGTTGGGACAAAACGCTGGTGAACATGCTTTTGCAGTAAAGCCGAGGGGAAACAACCGCATATTAACCGATAATTCCCCTTTTCATTTTTGCAGAGCAGTGCTACAATGAATATGGAAGTAAAATGCGAAAGGAGCACTCTGATTATGAATTTAAAAGGGACAAAGACCGAAGCCAATTTGATGGCGGCTTTTGCCGGCGAATCGCAGGCTAGAAACAAATACAGCTACTATGCCAGTAAGGCCCGCAAAGAGGGTTATAACCAAATTGCCGCCCTGTTTGAGGAGACCGCCAACAACGAAAAAGAGCATGCCAAGCTGTGGTTTAAGGCGCTGGACGGAATTGGGGACACCGCCTCCAATTTGCTGGCTGCCGCCGAGGGTGAGCATTACGAATGGACAGATATGTATGCCCAATTTGCCAAGGAGGCCCGTGAGGAAGGGTTTGCGGATTTGGCGACACAATTTGAAGGGGTAGCCGCCATTGAGAAAGAACATGAAGCGCGGTACCGCAGACTTTTGGAGAATGTCAAAAACGGAACCGTCTTTCAGAAAAGCGAAGAAACTGTGTGGAAGTGCGCCAACTGCGGGCATATTCATGTGGGTAAATATGCGCCGGAAATTTGCCCGGTGTGCAATCATCCCAAAGCTTACTTTGAACTGAAGTCGGAAAATTATTAAAACAGCGCCGGGCAACCGGATGGAACATGGGGACGCGAAAGCGTTCCCATGTTTTTTGTCTCCCGAGCGCAGGGGTCAGCGGTGCAAAAGATGCAGAAAAAGCGTTGATACCGATATTAATATTGAATTGGGGTAGACGTGCAGCCGCTCCGACAAGGATATAGCTTGTCGCTTGGGCCGCGACGGGCCCATACTTTTTGGCGCAAAAAGTATGCAAAAACATTTTTCGGGGAACCCACATGGTTTCCCACACCCCCCATCCTTAGGGCGAGGGCATAGGTGCGCAGGAAACGCCGGGGCTATGAGGAGGACGGGTTTGGGGCTAATCTGGGGTGCAAGCGATGCAGTGGAAAAGGCTAACACCGATTTTGAATCAAAGTAGAGCAGACGTACAGCCGCTCCGGCAGACATATAGTATGTCGCTCGAGCCGCGACCGGCCCATACTTTTTGGCGCAAAAAGTATGCAAAAACACTTTTCGGGGAACCCACATGGTTTCCCCACACCCCATCCTTAGGGCGAGGGCATACGTGCGCAGGAAACGCCTGGGCTATGAGGAGGACGGGTTTGGCTCTGATTTTAGGGTGCAGGGAAAAAAAGGAAGAGGCTGTGCGGTCTGCCAGATTGGGATTGTATCAGTGCCGTTTAGGCCGAGCTGGTCGACAAGGGCTATGCCTGTGCAGGTAATTGAAAAGTTTTT
>JAVBNO010000083.1:0-8480 GCA_031551485.1 Oscillospiraceae bacterium | reverse complement strand
GAAAGGCGTCATTGCCAAATCATTTACTTTGTTTAACGAAACGGGTTCTGAAATGAACACGTCCTGCCTGCTTAACGCTTTATCGGAGTGTTTAATCGTTCCAAGTATCGCGTTACAGGATTACATCTCTTGGGAAAGCATGGATGAAACACACGCTAAAGCGACCATATCATACTATGGGATTTCAGGAAGCGGAACGTTTACTTTTGCTGAAAACGGTGAGCTGCTTTCCTTTGCGACAAACGAACGATGGGCGGTCGAAACGAGCGGCGCAAAGACAAGAGTGCCGTGGTCTATTCTCTTTAGTGATTATGAAAAGAAAGACGGAATCAGACTGCCGACAAGAATCAAGACGGTTTGGCACTACGAAAATGGCGGTTCAGTTTATTTCGATAGTGAAAATCTAACGATAGAGTTTCATTAGAAAAAAATATTTACTTCGTTCATCTTCGAAACCAAAGTAAAACCTGCCCCCTTTTAATGGTTTTTGTCGAGAGGTGCAGGTTTTACTTGTTTTTATTTTTGTCCCCTCTAAATTGCTGAGAACCCAGGCTGCAAAAACCTTTTCTTTCTGGACGAAGTATTGTATAATGCTAATAAGCAGCTTTCAATAATTTACGAAAATGAACGAATAAGATGGGGAGGGGCCTTTATGGCAGCTTATCTCATGGCGATTGATGCCGGCACCGGCAGTGTGCGTTCGGTGCTCTTCGATGCGGCGGGCAGGCAGATCGGCGCTGCGGCCCGGGAGTGGTTCCATAAAGAGGACCCCCGGTTCCCCGGTTCCATGGATTTTGACTGGGTGGCCAACTGGGCGCTTACGGTGGACACCATCCGCGAGGTGCTTGGCCAAACCGGCATCAGGCCGGAGGAGGTTGGGGCCATTGCCACCACCTGTATGCGGGAGGGCATTGTGCTTTACGACGGCGAGGGCCGGGAAATTTGGGCCTGCGCCAATGTGGACGCCCGTTCTTCGGCAGAGGTACGGCAGCTTAAGGCCATGGCGGACGGTTTAGAACTGGACGTATACAAAAAGTCCGGCCAGACGTTTGCGCTGGGGGCGCTGCCCCGGCTGTTGTGGGTCAAAAACCATCTGCCCGATCTGTACGCCCAAACGGCCCATGTCAGCATGTTCAACGACTGGCTGATTTACAAGCTTTCGGGTGTGCTGCTGTCGGAACCCTCCAACGGCTGCACCACCGGCATTTTCGATATTAACAGCCGCGCCTGGGATCCGGCCATTGCCCGGCTTTGCGGTTTGCGCACCGACATTTTCCCGCCGGTTCAGGAAAGCGGCACTGTGACAGGCAAAGTGTCGCAAGGGGCCGCAGCCCAAACGGGCCTTGCGGCGGGCACCCTTGTGGTCACCGGCGGCGGCGATGCCCAATTGGGCGCCGTAGGCGCCGGCGCCATTCAGGACGGCCAGATTGCCGTCTTTGGGGGCAGCTTTTGGCAGCTGGAATGTAATACCGCCGCCCCCCGGCTTCTGGATGACTGCCGCATCCGGGTTAACTGCCACGCGGTGCCGGGTGTCTGGCAATACGAGGCCATTGCCTTTTTCCCGGGGCTGATTATGCGGTGGTACCGGGACGCCTTTTGCCAATGGGAAAAAGAAGAGGGCAAAGCCAAAAACATTGACCCCTATGTCCTCATGGACCAGAAAGCGGCGGATGTGCCGGCGGGCTGCGGGGGCATGATGGCCGCTTTTTCCGATGTGATGGATTACAAAAACTGGCGCCATGCCGCCCCCACGTTTACGAATTTTTCGTTGGATGCCGACCGGTTTAACCGCTTTACTTTTTATCGCGCCTTAATGGAAAATGCCGCGCTGGTGACCAAGGGGCATCTGCTGCTGGCGGAAGAACTGACAGGACAAAAAGCCCAGGAAATCATCTTTGCCAACGGCGCTTCCAAAAGCGGGTTGTGGTGCCAAATCATGGCCGATGTATTGGGCGTGCGGGTCAGGGTGCCCAAAGTGAAAGAGACCACTGCCCTGGGCGCCGCCTTGTGCGCGGGCGTGGGCGCGGGACTTTACAAAACCCTGGCGGAGGGGGTAGCGGCCACCATCGCCTGGGATCAAACCTATACACCCAATGCCGCCAACCACGATCTTTACAACCAGCTGTACGAAAACTGGCGCCAAATGTACGCGGCGCAGCTGGGGCTGGCCGACGCCGGCGTCACCCGCTACATGTGGGCCGCGCCATAAGCGGCGCCACCGGCCTGGTCGGGGCCGGTGGTACTATGATATCATACAAACTGCAACGATAAACAGGAGGAATAAAGGTTATGTTTCATGTGCATGAAAGCGAAAAAGAGTATCGCTTTGGCGACAGCGGCCCTAAATATCTCATGCGCGGCCCCCGGGCCGGTTTTGGGGAAGTGGTGCTTAAGCCGGGGCAGGACTTTGCCAACCATTTTCATCACGTCATGGAGGAAAATTTCTTTGTCACCGAGGGTGAATTGGAATTTATCATCGACGGCCAAAGCTATATTGGCAAAAAGGGCGACCTTTTTCATGTAGAGCCGGAGGAGAGCCACTATTTGCGCAATAACGGCGACGTGGTAGCCAAAGCCTATTTTTTCCTGGCGCCGTTCCAGGATGGCGACAAAGAGGAAAAGGCGCTGTAACAACGCAGGATATTTATATGTATCAACGTGGGATTCACATCCCCATCTACCGATATCAATACATTTAGGAGGAAACGATTATGGCAGAAGCACAAGGCAATAAAATTGCCAAGGATTATCATCTGGATACCCCCGCAAAAACCGAAGGATTCCATGTCAAAGGCCTGAATCATGCTGATTGGGGCATGAAAGACCGCCTCTCGCGCATTTTTAATCCCAAAAGCGGCAACACCGTCATGTTGGCGTTTGACCATGGCTATATCATGGGCTCCACTTCCGGCCTGGAGCGGTTGGATATCGTCATCCCCGAACTGGCGGCCGATGTGGATGTGCTGATGGGTACCCGCGGCGGCATTCGCGCCTGTGTGCCTCCCACCTTCAATAAAGCCATTTCGCTGCGTGTTTCGGCGGGCGCCACCGTGGCGGTGGACGATGTCACCCACGAGGTTATCGGCGTGGATATTGAAGACGCCATTCGTATGAACGCTTCCTGCTTGGCGGTACAGACATTTATCGGCGTGCAGGAGGAAGAGAAAAACTCCATCAGCAATTTGGTGAAGATGATCGATGCCGGCACTCGCTATGGCATCCCCACTTTGGGCGTTGTGGCTGTGGGCAAGAGCATGGCGCGCGACACCCGTTTTTTCCTGCTGGCCACCCGTGTGTTGGCCGAGCTGGGCGCCCATATTATCAAAACCTATTATTGCGACGAATTTGAAAAAGTGACGGCGGCCTGCCCGGTGCCCATCGTCATTGCCGGCGGCAAAAAACTGCCCGAGGACGAAGCGCTGGAGATGGCCTACCGGGCCATCAACGAAGGCGCCCACGGTGTGGATATGGGCCGGAATATTTTCCAGGCGGAAAATCCCCGCGCCATGGCCAAGGCTGTGCGCCAAGTTGTCCACGAAAAAGCCACACCGAAACAGGCTTACGAGTTCTATTTGGATATGAAGAGCAAAATCTAAGGCATTCGGATTCTGATTTTCAAAGGCAAGGGCGCGTTCTTTTCTTAAGAACCGCCCTTGCCTTTTTATCATGATCATGACTGGTGCAATTCCATTTTCTGTGCTATACTACAAACAATGCAGCGCTTTATTGCGGCTTGGCCGCGTGTTACACGGAGGAAGAGCATGAACGGACAATCAGAGCTGACCCCAAAGCAAGACCAAACAATCGCCGCCGGAGACACCGTCGGTGTTTATCCCCGCCCGCTGTGGGAATCGTGGATGACTTTTCGCGAAGCCCAGCGCGATGAAACCAAGCAAATCCGGTTTACGGCGACCGCCTTGGGCTTTGCGTTGCTGTTCTATATTTTTATTTCGGCCGCCCTGCCGCTGGTGCTGGAGCGTGCCGCCGGGGCGATTTTGCCGCCCCAGGGCGTCGGCATTTGGACACCGCCGCTGGTGGAGCAAATCATTTACTTTTTGACCTATGTATTTACGCTGTTGTTGCCCTTTGGGGCCTACATTGCCCTTTTGGGCATGCCGGTTAAAGTCGCCTTCCCCAAAGGCCCAACCCGTTGGGCGCTGGGCGTTGGGGCCATCCCGGTGCTGTTCGGCATCGCTGTAGTGGGCAATTATATTTCTCAGCTGGCGCTGTGGCTTTTGGGCCAGGCGGGGTACACCTCAATGGCGCAAATGCCAATGTTTTCTCAGGACACAGCGGCCAATATTCTCATGATCATTTCTTACACCGTGCTGCCCGGCCTGATGGAAGAGCTGGTATTCCGCGGTGTCATTATGCAAAGCTTCCGGCGGTTTGGGGACGCGTTCGCCCTGCTGGTATCGGCGGCGCTGTTTGCGTTGTGCCACGTCAATTTGCCCCAGATGGTTGCCGCTTTCTGCATCGGATTGGCGCTGGGCTATGTGGCCCTAAAAACAGGCAGTCTGTGGATTGGGATGCTGTTTCACATGTTGTACAACGGTTACGCCCTGGGGGCCCAGTGGCTGTATGACCAAATGACGCCGGAAGCCTTCGGCTTTGTCATGTATGTGGCCGACGGGGCGCTGTTCCTCATGGGCCTTTTGTGCTTTGCCATTCTCTATTACGGCCAAAAAAACTTGTTGTCTCTCCACCCGCCGCGCACCGTGTTGGGCAGCGGCGGCAAGTTGGGGGCGTTGGTCACCTCCATTCCCTTTGTCGTCGTCTTGCTATTGTTTTGCTTGTTGTCCGCCCAAACCATTACGAGGCTTTAGGCGATGACAAAAGCGGCTGAAATGCGCGAAACCTATATGGGGGTAGCACTTGAGGAAGCCCGCAAGGCAGGCGCGCTGGGCGAGGTGCCCGTGGGCGCCGTTGTGGTGGACAAAGCCACCGGCGCGGTTATTGCCAGCGGCTACAACCGGCGCGAGACGGACAAAAGCGTCACCGCCCATGCCGAAATGCTGGCCATTGAAGCCGCGTGCAGGCAACGGGATGACTGGCGGCTGTCGGGCTGCGCCTTGTATGTGACACTGGAACCCTGCCCCATGTGCGCGGGCGCGCTGGTCAATTGCCGCATCGATGAAGTGGTATTCGGCGCGTTTGACCCGGCGGCGGGCTGCTGTGGCAGCGTGGTTCATTTGTTTGAACTGGGTCTGCCTTTCCGTCCCAAGGTACAAGGCGGTGTGCGCCGGGCGGAATGCGAGGAATTGCTGCGTGCTTTTTTTACCGATCTGCGAGAAAAACCCCTTTGATTTTTCTCGTTTTACTGTCTGTAAAACAGGTGCTAAAACCGATATTTTCCGCATAATATGTATATGTTGATAACATGGTTGAAAGTGTGGAAACTTTAATATTTTACATGATTTTTACATCTTGTAATTTCGCCTTTACAAAGGTGTACAAAAAAGAGACGGTACCGCCGTCTCTTTTTTTGTATGAGAAAAGCACCGCTATCAGTCCAAGCTGAAAGGGGTGCTTTCCATTTATATATGAAAGATATTTAAGCATATGTAAAAATTTTTCAGTTTCTCATTCAGTGTGCCCGCAATGCGCAGATGTGTAACCAGATTTTAAATATTCTGTTCGCCTAACGGCTGCTGCCACCGCCTTTACCGCTTCGGCTTCACGCGCGATAAGCGGCCGGTCCGGTTCATCGCTTCAGTGTCCGATTCACATGGCTGTTCATGCGTTAAAGCTGGGCGGCCTGTTTGATATCGGTATAGCCTGCGTTCGCGATGCATCCGATAAGCTTCTGGATATGAATCGTGAAATAAATGTGATTATCATTGCATTTATAAAAAATAGTTGCTAAAAAAGCCATCTACTATTTGTTCAAAAAGGGAAAAATGATTTTATATCTTGTAAAACTATTGACATAAATGCCTGAAATTACTATGATGGGGGCGTAATAAAATAACAATGTTGTTATTTATAACAAAAGAACTATTGCTGGATCCCCAGTAAAAGTATAAAAAGAACAAAGGAGAAGAATCTGTATGAAAAAACGGGTATCATTCATTCTTGTAGCTGTTTTGCTGCTCAGTCTGTGTGCTTGCGGTACACCATCCGCTTCCTCGCAGCCACCTGCACCTGAATCTACTGTCTCCGAGGCCCCTGCCGCGAAACCGTTGTCCGACATGGTTATCGGATTCTCAATCCACTTCAAGACCGACGACTATGGTGCCATTTGCACAAAAGGTTTTGAAGAAACCTGCAAAGCAGCTGGTGTCAAATATGAAATTACCGATGCGAACGGCGATCCTTCCAAACAATTGGCCGACATTGAAAGCCTCATTGCCAAAAATGTGGACGCCATTGTTGTGAGCCCGCTGGACGAAAAGGCCCTTACCGATGTTTGCAATAAGGCCGCCGCAAAAGGCATTGCGATCATTCCGATTACTTACATGCCCGATGTCAACGCTGTTTGCACCGTTGAAACCGGCAACTATGAGTTCTCCAAAGAAGTGGCCACCAAATTGGCCGAGGCCATGGGCAACAAAGGCAAAGTCGCCATCATTACCGCCCCTGTCACCCTGTGGAGAATTGAGCAACGCCAGAAAGCTTTTGAAGATGTCATTGCCGCCAATCCCGACATGGAACTGGTAACCATTGAAAAGAAAATGAACCCTGATGAAGCGATGGCAGCGGCCGAGGCGATCATCTCCGCCCATCCTGATATTGCCGGCATTTGGGGCACTTTCTCCAACCTGGTTTATGGTCCCGGCAATGCGATTAAAACCTTAAACAAACCCGAAATCGTGGTAGGCGGCGTCGATGCCGACACTTCCATCCTCAAACTGATGCAAGAAGATTGGATTCGTTACGTTGCTGCCCAGGATCCTTACTCCCATGGCCAAATGGGCGCGGAAATTGCAATGAAATATTTGCAGGGCGAAGAGGTTCCCGAACAAGTCATTGCCCAGTATAAAGTTTACGCAGCTTCCGAAGCGGCGCTGTGCTCTGAAGAAATTTGGGGCAAACCGCTCAACTAATATCCATTCATTTACCTGATGTAAAAGTGCTGTGCGGCGGCAGCCGAAGCTTTCGGCCGCCGCCGCATGATCAAAAAGCCAGATTGCGGAGATGATACTTATGGGGACTGTTAAGCGCGCCTTGCAAAAATATCCACAATTAGGGACATTGGCTGCGTTTTTTGTAATCATTATTATATTTGCTGTCAAATCGAATGTATTTTTGACCGGAGAAAACATTGCCAATGTTCTTAACCAAACAGCGCCCATTAGTATTGTGGCATTTGGCATGACAATGGTATTATTGGTTGGCGGCATGGATTTGTCTGTCAGCGGCACATTGGCGCTTGTATGTATGCTGTGCGCTCAAATGCTTTCCGCAGGTTATAATGCCTTTTTGGTTGTTGCCATCGGCTTGGCGCTTGGCACCTTTATCGGCCTTTGCAACGGCCTTATCATTACCACATTTAATATCCAGCCGTTTTTGGTTACCCTTGGCATGATGAGCGTTACCCGCGGCCTGGCCAAGTTTTCCAGCAACGGGCAATCCATTTTTATCGACAATGTAGCTTTCCGCAATATATTTTCCCTGGGCAATGTGTTTGGAATCCCGGTGCTGGTGCTGTGGACACTCCTTATTCTTGTCATCACCTTCTTTTTAATCCGACAAACACCCTTTGGGCGCCAGGTGCAGGCCATCGGCGGCAACTCTGTGGCAGCCCTTAACTCCGGTGTGCGCATTAAAAAAGTCAAATGCATCGTCTTTGCCATGAACGGCTTTTTGGCCGCTTTGGCAGGCATCATTATTTTATCCCGCCTCAGCACGGCGCTGCCTACCGTGGGCGTCGGCATTGAAATGGACTCCATTGCGGCCACTGTTTTGGGCGGAACCGGTTTTGTGGGCGAGGGCGGCAATATGCTGGGCACTTTGCTGGGGTCCCTTGTCATCGGCACCGTTATCAACGGCCTGACCATTTTAGGCGTCGATCCTTACATTCAGGAAGTCATTAAAGGCCTTATCATTATCGTGACCGTGGTTTCATCCGTGATGCTGGGTAAGCGGGGAGAAAAGTGATGGCTGAACAATTAATACTGGAGATGAAGGGGATCTCCAAGCGATTCCCCGGCGTGGTGGCGCTGGACAACGTAGATTTTTCACTGTTTGCCGGCGAGGTTCACGTGCTTTGCGGCGAAAACGGCGCCGGAAAATCTACCTTGATGAAAATTTTGGCCGGCCTTTACCAGCCTACCGCCGGCAGTATTATTTTGGATCACACACCGCTTTCTTTGGCGAACCCGGCTGATTCCGAAGCCCATGGCATTGCCATTGTGCACCAGGAGCTCAGCCTGTGCCCCACCATTACAGTGGGTGAAAACATTTTTCTGGGTTCCGAGGCTTCTTTTGGCGGCGTTTTTTTAGACCGCAAAACGATGTACCAAAAATCAAAGGAGCTA
>JAVBNO010000081.1:0-13555 GCA_031551485.1 Oscillospiraceae bacterium | reverse complement strand
CCATTGTCTTGCGGTCGTTGGGATAGGCCATTTAAATCCACCTTTTTCGTATAGTTCATATTTTCGTTATATTTATATAGATACAATGGGTACATTTGCAATATTTTTTCTACATTATAACATATACTTAGTAAAATATCGCAATTTTTTGAACAATTGATCAATAAAATTCAGCTTTTCATTGATTTTCTATCATTCTGTAGCGTAAGATGGAAACATAAGACAGCTTCTTTTTGTCCTCGTGTACTTTTTTTCTGCAGGCCCAGGTTTGCCGCCAGCGCCAGCGGCAGCCTTGCCCGTTTTGCGGTTTATAAGATGAAAGGGAAAGCCCGGTCTGTATGCATATATAAAAGACGGGTTGCGGATGCCGGCTGCCGGCGACCCGACAGAGTGAATTGGAAATGAGGTATCCTCATGGATAGCAGAACCAGAGTGAAAGCAGCAGTTGCCCACAAGGAGCCGGATCGAGTACCCATTGACTTATGGGGTTCCGCTTCCCGGTTGCATAACGGCCTTTATGAAAATTTATGTCCGCTTTTGGGGCTGGACCCAATGAAAGAGAAGGCGCGGCCCGGCACGTTGGCGGAATATGTGGATTACCGTATCAGCGATATGTTTGGTGTGGACTTTCGCCATATTGTCATTGGCAAACCGGTTGGCTACAAAAGTTACATTGACGACAAGGGCAACGCCATTGACGAGTGGGGCATCGGCCACAAAATGAGCGATGCTTACAATACCATTTCCTTTCACCCGCTGGCGGACCCCGACCCCGACAGGTTGGATCATTATCCTTGGCCCAACCCCACCGACCCGGGTCGTATTGCCGGCATTGCCGACATTGCCAAAGACTGGTACGAAAACACCAGCTTTGCCATTACCTCCTGCACAGCCACATCGGGCTTTTTCTTCGACTTTGGACAGTATCTTTGCGGCGCAGAGCAGTTTTTCACCAATTTGTATTTGGAAGAATACTTTACCGACAAACTGATGGATAAACTGGAGGAAGTTTTCACAGCGCTCCATCTACATTTTCTCGAACCCATTGCGCCCTATCTGGAATGGGTGGAATTTGCCTCCGACTTTGGTACACAGACGGGGCCGTTTATTTCGGTTGAACTGTTCCGCCGGTTTTTTAAAAAGCCCATGACCCATGTATTCAGCGCCATCAAAAAGAAATATCCCCACTTGAAAATATTTTTGCACTGCTGCGGTTCCAACATTGTTTTTATCCCCGATTTTATTGAGTGCGGCGTGGATATTCTCAATTCGTTGCAGCCGCTGGCCAAAGATATGGACCAGGTGCGCATTAAGCGGGAGTTCGGCGACGCTTTGGTTCTTCATTCCGGCGTGGACATCCAGCATGCCACCCAGGGCACCCCGGAGGAAGTGGTTGCCGAAGTGCACCGTGCGATTAACGCGATGGCGCTTGGCGGCGGTTATATCTTTGCCCCGGCCAACCATTTGCAAAAAGATATGCCGGCCAAAAACTTCAGCATTCTTTACAACGAGGCCAGACGCTACGGCCAATATCCTATCGGCTAAAAACTGACCGGCAGTTTTTAACATAATTCGCTTTTTGAAAATGGAGGGAAGTAACTTGGCAGAGAGAAAGCTTGTCTTATGTGTGTGCGGGGCGGGTATTAACACGTCCATTAACGCAGAAATGACCATCAGAGAATATCTGGAAAAGCAGAAAGTGAAAGATTATCTTGTAGAGCATTGTACCATTGGCGACATTGCCAAATACAAAGGACGCAAAAACATGGTTGTCTGCTGGATGACATCCATTAGCGAAAGCTTTGATGCGCCCAGCGTTCAGGGCCTTGTCTTCCTGACCGGTGGCAAAAAAGCGAAGGAAGAAATGACGTTAAAAATTATTGAAATGATGGAGCAAATTTACGACCCCAATTAATCCGACAAAGTTTTGTGGGATGTTCAGACAAGAAAATAGAACACAGTTTGGAAGAGGAGGTTTTTAGGTATGTCACAGGCAATTAGCAATGTACTGTCAAGTCTGGGCGGCCCTGTGCTGGTCGCAATCGTGCTGTTTATCCTGGGTATGGCTTTCCAAGCGGGCTTTAAAAAGAGCTTCCGCGGCGGCTTGTACGCCGGTATTGGTTTGGCCGGTCTGTTTGTCATCACTGGCGCTGCCACAACAGCACTTGAACCTGCTATCACCGAACTGGCGGCCGCAGTGGGCACCAGCACCACCATTGTAGACACCGGCTGGGCCAACGCCGGCATCGCTTTTGCATGGCCCGGCGCCGCATTCACCATTTTGGGCGTTTTGATTATTAACGTGATCTTTATCATGCTTAAAATCGTTAAGACCATGTGGACCGACATGTGGAGCTTCTGGCATGGTCAGGTTGTAGGCGGTTTCGTATGGGTCGCCACCGGCAACCTGTGGTGTGGTATTGCCGCTGCTGTCCTCTATCTGACGATGAACAGCTTTGTGGCCGACTTCAGCGCCAAAAAGTACCAGGAATTTAACGGCATGCCCGGTATTTCGGTACCTTGTACCGTATCTGTGCTGGCGCTGCCCGCAGGTCTGTTCAACGCTATTTTCGAGAAAATTCCCGGTATTAACAAGATTGACGCCTCCCCCGAATCCATTCGCGAAAGCATCGGCGTGTTTGGCGAGCTGGGTGTCATGGGCTTCATGATCGGTTTGATCATCGGCCTTGTGGACTGCATTTTTGGCAGCTGGACTTTCTATCAGGCGTTGGGGCTTGCCATGCAAACCGGCGTTTTGATGGTGTTCTTGCCCAAAACCGTTTCGGTGCTCTGCGAAGGCGTTATTCCGATCAGTAACGCTGTTATTGAGTTTGTTCAGGACCGGTTTACCGGCCGCGAGATTTACGTCGCCGTCGACTGCGCCGCGCTGTTGGGCCATCCCTCGGTTATGGCTTCTGCCGTGCTGCTTTACCCCCTGATCGTTCTGCTGTCCGTGCTGTTGCCCGGCAACGGCATTTTGCCCATTGCCAGTTTGGCGATTGTTCCTTACTGGTGCGGCGCGGTTGCCCCTTACTTTAAAGGCAACGTTTTCCGCATTGTGCTGTACATTTTGATTTGGAGCATTCCCGTATTCTATTTTGCCACCTTTATGGCGCCTGTTCACACTGCCGCCATGGCAGCAGTCGGCTCCGCCAGCGAAGGTCTCACCTCCAGTTTTGACATGGGCGGTGACATTTTGGGCACATTGTTCGTCAATGTATTCAAACTCATTTTCGGATCGGCCATTTAAAAAACTTTTGGTGTACATACACATTTAAAAAGGATTGGGCGCGGAACAGCGGTTCTGCGCCCAATCCTCTAAAACGCTGTTTGGAGGCCCGCTTATGCTGGTATTGGAAAGCCAAAACGTGATTCTCAACGTTGCCGCCGCCACCCGGGAAGAAGTCATTAAGATTTTGGTGGACCGGCTGGGCGAAAATGGTTATGTTACGCCGGCATATCTGGGGGATGTGCTGGACCGGGAAAATCGTTACCCAACGGGATTGCCCACCGAGGGCGTGCCTGTCTCCATTCCCCACGGCATGACCAGTGAAGGGGTGATCGCCCCTGCCGTCGGCATTGCCATATTGGCAAGCCCTGTGCCCTTTTGCTGCATGGGCTGCGAGACCGAAGAGCTGCAGGTGGAAATTGTCTTCCTGATTGCCAACAAAAACCCCGAAGCGCAGCTGCAGGATTTGCGGCAGCTGATGAAGTGCTTTGGCAGCCGCAAACTGCTAAACAGCATCAGGGCAGCTGGTTCGCCCGATGTGGTTATTGACTTGCTTAAAAATTACAATGAAGATGATGAGGACGAGGAATAAGATAGCTGGGGCCGGCGGCAAAAGCTGGCTTATTGACCGATGGTGAGGTATAATCATGACGGGAAGAGAACGCGTGAAAGCCACTTTGTCCCACAAAGGCGCCGACCGGCTTCCGGTGGGCCATATGCCTTTTTACCCTGCTGTGGCCGACATGATTTGTGCCCACGCAGGGCTTTCTACCTATGAAGAGGCGCTGGTATACATTGGCAGCGATTATCGCCGCATTGTCATGCCCATGCGCCAAACCCCCGGACCCGCTCTGCTTGCTTATTACCGGCAAACCTATCAACGGGAGTGGCCGGTGCAGGACATTGCCAAACCGGTATTCGAGATGCCCACATTTGGGGTGGAGGCCCACGGATCTTACTCCACGGCGATTACAGTGCGGCCCTTTGAATCGGCCGAGACCACCGCGGAAATTGATGATTTCCCCTGGCCTGACCCGGGGTGGTATGATTATGACGGTTTGGCGGCCGAGGTGGCCAAGCACCCGGACAAAGCCAATATTGTCAGCCATTGGTCCCCCATTTACGGCAGCGTTTGCCAGCTGTTTGGCATGGAAGCCGCGTTGATGAACATGCTTCTGCAGCCGGAGTTGGTGGAAGCCGCCATCGAACACATCACCGACTTTTTTTATGAACGCAACCGGCGGATGTTTGAGCGGTGCAAAGGGCAGCTGGATATTTTCATCATCGGCGACGATGTGGCATCACAAAGCGGCTTGATGATCAGCCTGGATGTCTGGCGTCGCTTTTTTAAAAAACCGTTGCAAAAGTTGATTACACTGGCCAAGTCTTACGGCCTGTTTGTCCACGAGCACTGCTGCGGCGCCATGAGCGAGCTTATCCCCGAGTTCATCGCCCTGGGTGTGGATGAGCTGGAACCCTGCCAATTTCATTTGCCCGGCATGGAGCCGAAACGCCTGAAGCGGGAATATGGGAACGATATCACTTTTTATGGCGGTGTCTGTACCCAGTCCACCCTGCCCTTTGGCAGTCCTGAGGATGTGCGGGGGGAAGTGCGGCGGCTTCAGAAAATTTTTGGCGACACCGGCCTTGCCATCGGTTCTGACCACAGCCTGTTGCCGGAGTTTCCACTTGAAAATATACTGGCTCTATATGAGGAAGCTGTTAAGGGATAAAAAGGGAGGGAAACGGATGGCCAACACCAAAAAAGTGTTGATTGCGGGCGGTCTTTGCGGCGCCACGATGTTGATGGCTGCCGAAAAGGTGGAGGACGCCTGCCGTGCTTGCCGCATACCTGTGCATGTGAAAGTGCATAACCTTTGGGAGTCCGCTTATCCCGGCCAGGGCTTTGACGTGATTATAGAAATGTTCCCTTTTTTCGAGAATGAAAGCTGCCCGGTGCTATCGGGCAAGCCCTTTATTATTCATCAGAACGAAAAGGCACTGGTGGCCCAAATCGTCGGCATTTTAGCCGGTGATGGCGAGGGTACCGGGCCTGTCTCCCCCAGAGAGGCCGCCGTATGATTTATTTGGACCACGCATCCACCACCCCTTTAGACCCCCGCGTTGCGGCCGAAATGGAGACTTTGTGGGGTGAATGCTTTCACAATGCCTCGTCCCCCTACGCGGCGGGGCGTAAAGCAAAAGAAATAAAAGAGGCCGCCCGTCAAAAAGCAGCCATGGCAATTGGTGCCCATGCGGAAGAAATTATTTTCGGCAGCGGCGGCACCGAGGCCGACAACCTGGCCATTAAAGGCGCGGCTTGGGCTTTGGAAAAACAAAACGGGCGCAAGGGCCGCATTATGACATCAAATGCCGAACATCACGCCGTGTTGTCGGCCTGCCACTGGCTGGAAGAGCTGGGATTCCCCCTCAGTGTGCTGCCGGTGGGCACCGACGGCACAGTTAAGCCTGCGCTGTTGGAAGCGGCGCTGGCAGAGCATCCCGACACTGTGCTGGTGTCGCTGATGTGGGTGAACAATGAAATTGGAGCCGTCAACCCAGTTAAGACGCTGGCGGAGACCGCCCACCGCCACAATGCCCTTTTTCACACAGATGCTGTTCAGGCCGCCGCCGCGTTACCCATTGACGTCACAACAACCGGCGTGGATTATTTGTCTCTTTCGGCCCACAAGCTTTACGGCCCCAAGGGCACGGGGCTTTTATACCGCCGGGAGGGAGCCCCGCTGGAGGCGCTGCTCCACGGTGGCCAACAGGAATATTTTTTGCGGGGCGGCACTGAAAATGTCGCGGGTATTGCTGCGCTGGGCAAGGCATTGGAATTGGCCAAGGCGGAGATGCCCGCCCGGCAGGCGCATGTGGAGAGGCTCAAGCGACGGCTGCTGGCAGGGCTGGGCGGCCTTGATGGCTGGCGCATTAACGGCGGTGGCCACAAGAACGACTCCCCCGCCATCCTCAATTTGGGCTTTGCGGGGCTGGACAGCGCCGAGGGGCTTGTACTTTTGTGTGACCATGCCGGCGTGCAATTGTCCATGGGGGCGGCCTGCAACTCCCAATCGGTGGAGCCTTCCCATGTGCTTTCCGCCATCGGCGTACCGCCGGAAATGTTAAACAGCAGCGTGCGAGTATCTTTCGGGCAGGGGAACACCCCGGAGGATATCGACACCGCTGCCGAAGTCATGATTCAAAATGTCACCCGTTTACGCCGAGCATAACTAAAAAATGTTGTATCATCCGTTACTTTATCAAAGAATATTTAGAATTTTGTGATATTTATTTGCCCTAGTAATGGACAATCCACCCTCTTTTCGATATAATGTTTTTGGACGCGCACATTTTGCTATCCCGAATTGTATAGTGGGTATCTTTTCGGCAGATGGGCAATAGCGTTTTATCACTTGTGGGGGGTGACAACTATGGGCCTGTTTGACCGACTTAAGGCTGCCTTTGCTGAAAACGGCGAAGTGGATGAGGAAGCATTTGAGCGAACGATTACCACAACCCAAACGGTAAGCACAAAAAAACCACGCAAAACCCGGAAAGGCTCCAAAAACGAGCGCATTGAAATGTTGGAAACGCTATCTCCCAGAGAAGGAGATGTTTTTGCTCTTTTAATCGAGGGGTACACTTTGCGGCAAGTGGCGAAGCAATTGGGGCTTTCGTATTCAACTGTTAACACACATCAAACGAAATTATATAAAAAGCTGGGGGTTACCTCCCGGGCTGAATTGATTATTTTATATAGAGAATTGGCAAAGGCTTTCACTGCATAGCGCAAGCGTATCGATCGGCAATTTTATATTTTTTGTAAATTCTACAAAAAAACGTTTATTAGGTTGCAATATTTTGATCTTACGGCTATAATAAAGAGAGAGTTCTGTTCTCTTGTTTTGTCATTAATAGATGACATTTTGATAATTGATAACTTCTTTTTTTCGATATCTCCGACTCCCCTCGGACTCTTCAAGAAGCACACAACCCCGCACGATTGTGCGGGGTTGTGTGCTTTTTCATCGCCAAAAGCCGCCAGTCTGGAAGTTTTATCAAATACAGATTGTATTCATTGGGCTGGTGCGGTAAACTATAGGCAAAAGACAAGGTTAGGACAGGGGAGTTTTTTGTATGACCAACTCAAAATGGCACGTTGGCATGCGCAATGTCAAAACCACGCTGGCTGTTGCCATTTGCATCATTGTGTACTGGTATGTGGACAGGCCCGGCGGCCTGATTTTGGCCTGTATTGCCGCTATTGTTTCGATGCAAAGCACAATTGAGGAGGCGATGAGCGAGAGCGTGAAGCGAATTGCCGGAACGCTGTTTGGCGGCATTTTGGGTGCTGTGCTGGTTTCGATCAATTCTGTTCATACCGGCCGTATTATCAATTTGCTGGCGGCGGCGCTGGGCACCATGCTCATTATCTTTCTTTGCAATCTGCTGGGCTATCCGCAAATCATTTCCATGAGCTTGGTTGTATTTTTGATTGTGGTATTTGACCCCAGCCTCACCCACCCTTTTTCCTACGCCATGAACCGTGTTTTAGACAGCGGCATCGGCATTGCGATTTCGGTCGTGATCAATTTGATTATTCGCAAACCAAAGCCGATTGAGGCTGCGCCGCCCATTGCCCCGGCAGAGGCTGCCGAGCAGGCGGAGATAGCGCAACAACAACCTCCTGATTAAGTCAGCTTGTTTCCTTGTATCAAAAAGTGAAAAAACCACAAAAATCCGCTCCCCAATGGGGAGCGGATTTTAACTGATGTATCGTTTACGCCAGCTGTCTTTTGAGTTTTTGAATACGGCTTTGCTGGGCGGCGGTGAGCAATGCCTCCCGCCGGGCCAACACCGCCCAAAAATCGGCTTGGTTGTGTCGATGTATACACACGGCCATACGCTGGGCATGCTGGGGGATTTCTTTGGGGCGGCAGGTTTCAAGGTGGCGCAGCAAAATGGGAAAGACGCTTTTTGCGTAATGGGGGCCTGCGACACACAAATGGGCCAAAACGCTAATGGCATTGTCCACCGTAATGACGCTGCCCTTTTCGTAGGCCTTCACCACATCCGAAAGGCGGGCGAAAACAACATCGGGGCGCAGGGCGGTTACCTGGCCAAGGGCGGTCATGGCGCCCCAGACCATTCGGTTGTCCCTGCTGCCCAGCAGATCGAGGAAATCGGCGGTGTAATCGGCGATGAGAGCAGGGTCGCCTGCTCCGATTTCGTACAGCACTTTGATGCAGTCATTGGCAACGGCTTTGTTTTTCTCCCGCAGCCCGGCGGCCATTTCGGCAATGTCCGCCGTGTCTCTTTTCGCCAGCAGTTCTTTGGCCAATTCCACATTAGGCGCTTCATCATTTCGGCCCAAGCTGCAGGCCAGACGCTCCCACATATTGTGTGCCTCCTTGCCATGTCACTTTACTTGGCGACGTCTTGCCAAAAGCTTTGGCCCGCCGTTTCGTTAGGGATGTCAAAATAGGCGCAGATGGTGGCCGCAATGTCCGCAAAGGTGGCACGGGTGCCCAGATTGCGGCCACTTGCCACCGGTTCGCCAAAGATGAGCATGGGGGTGTATTCCCGGGAATGGTCGGTGCTTTCGGTTGTGGGATCGCAACCGTGGTCCGCCGTCAGAATGACAATATCCTCTTTACCCAGCACAGGCATAAAATCCCCCAGCCACTGGTCAAATTGGGTCAGGGCTGCGGCATATCCTTTTGCATTGTTGCGGTGGCCATACAGCATATCAAAATCCACCAGATTGACAAAGCACAATCCATTGAAACTGCCTTTGGCGATGGACAGCGTTTGTTCCATGCCGTCCATATTACTTTTGGTGCGGGTGGTGCGTTGAACACCCGCACCCGCGAAAATATCGTAAATTTTTCCTACGCCAATGGTGTCATATCCGGCAGCGGCCAGCATGTCCAGAACCGTTTTGCCAGTAGGCTGAATGGAAAAATCATGACGGTTGCTGGTGCGGGTGTAGTCGGGATACTGCCCCACAAAGGGCCGGGCAATAATACGGCCCACGCCGTGGGGGCCTGTCATAATCCGGCGGGCTACTTCGCACATTTTATAGAGCTGGGCAGGCGGAATCATATCCTCGTGGGCGGCAATTTGCAGCACGCTGTCTGCCGAAGTATAGACAATGGGGCAGCCGGTGGCCACATGCTCGCGGCCATAATCGGCAATAACCTCGGTACCTGAATAGGGTTTGTTGCAAAGAATCTTTTTCTGAAAGCTGGCTTCCAGCGCCGCCACCACATCGGGCGGAAAACCGTCGGGATAAACCGGCATGGGCGCCGGGGAAACAAGACCGCCAATTTCCCAGTGGCCGATGATGGTGTCTTTGCCGGCCGACGCCTCGGTCATCCGGGCAAAGCTGCCTTTGGGGGCAGCTGCTTTTTCGTGATAGTCCACGCCATCAATATTATAGAAACCCAGCGCCTGCAAATTGGGGGTCACACATTCGGGTTGGGCCGAGATGGCCCGCAGGGTATTGCTGCCGACATCGCCATAGCGGTCGGCATCGGGCATTTCGCCAATGCCAAGGCTGTCCAATACAATTAAAAAGGCCCGTTTGGTCATGATTCATCCACTCCTTCTGCCACTCTTACCACAATGGAGCCTACCTGTTATCTTAGCACATTTTATTGAAACTGCAATACTGTGCGAGGCTTGGGTCCGTGCATCAACACGTGCAAAGCCCATGGCAGCCTGTATGGCGCCATGGGCCATTTTGATCGCAGTATGCCGGGTGTATTATGCGTCTTTGGACCTGCGGCCTGCCTCAAGCATCCGGCAGATGAGGACAGTCACCTCAAACAGCGCAACCATGGGCAGGGCCAACAGCACCTGGGACACTACGTCGGGCGGGGTAATCCAAGCGGCCACCAAAAAAATGACAACGATGATATGGCCGCGAAACTTTGTGAGAAATTTTGCCTTGAGGATGCCAAAAGCCGCCAACACCCCACCCAGCACCGGCATTTCGAAGACCAGGCCGAAAGAGAAAAGCATGGAGTTGACGAAATCCATAAAGGAGGCAAAAGAGATGGTGGCCGTTACCTCCGGCACCTGCATCCGGTAAAAAAACTCCAGCGTGATGGGCAGCACTGTGAAATAGCAAAATACCGCTCCGCCCACAAAGCACACAAGGCCGAACACAAGAGCCAATAGAATGGCTATTTTTTCCTTTGTATACAGGGCAGGGGCCACATAGCCCCAGACGACAAAAATAGTGACCGGCGACATTAACACAAGGCCGCCGATGGCCGACAGCTGGAGATAACTTAAAAAAAGCTCCGGCGGCGACAAATACACCAGTGACATATTTTTGGCAAGGGCCAACAGATAGACAACGATGTCACCCACAAACAAATAGCATCCGATGATAGCCGCCAAATTGACGACGATCAGAATCATCAAACGCACCCTAAGTTCGGCCAAATGCTCGATGAGCGTCAGCTTTTTGTCCTTATTTTTCATTGCCCTTGTCGTCGTTTGCAGGGCCGCTGTCCTTTGTATTCATGGCACTTTTAAACTCAGTAAAAGCTTTGCCCAGGCTTTTGCCGATTTCCGGCAGCTTGGAAGGGCCAAAGATGACCAGCGCAATCACCAGCACCAAAATCAGTTCCCAGGGTCCGATTCTGCCAAACATTCATTTCACCTCTTTATTTTTACTATCCATTGACCGGGGCGTTTGCGGCCGCGTCGCCGGTGGACGTTTCCAGCCGTTTGGCGATGTCGCCAAGGCCCAAGCGTTCCAGTGTATCTTTTGTGGGTATACCGGTAGACTCGTCCCAACCCATGATCTTGTAAAATGCCGCAAAAGCGGCCTTCATATCATCCCGGTCGAGGCGGGGGGCTGTGGGGTTTTGCTCGTCGACGGTATATACCCACTCGGAAAGGGTGTCGTGGTCAATTGCCATGTCCTTGGAACCCATGGACAGCGTGGTAATCGCCCGGGCCATGGTGACAATCCGCTCGCCAATCAGTTCCAAATCATCCTCGGTATATTTTTGGCCGGTGGCACCGGAGAGCAATGTTGCCTCCAGCGCGCTGTCTCCTTTGTAGTCGCGGTCTTTTGCGGGCGAAAGCAACATGGGCCAAATTTGATCGCAGAGGGTCAGACTTTGAAGCAGCGCGCCACGGATCAGCGCCCAGCGGGCCAACCGGATTTTAGTGTGGTTGCGGGCTGTGACGGTATCCCCTTTGTCCAGCGCGCCAACCGCGCCCACCGCGTTGATGCTTTCCAGCGCCGCCTCCTGCTTATCATAAGGCAAACCGCTTGCCAACAGGTTTTGAATGGGGCTGCGTCCCGGCATCATATTGTGCATGGTGTGAAAAATGGCCGCCGCCTGGGCGCCGCCCTGTAGAATGCCTTCGCCGGTGAAACCCAGCTTTGACCATGTGGCAATTGCAGGAGAATTCCAGAATTTGTCCCCAAAGCCCCAGCGGCTGGCCACCGCGTAAACACCGTCGCCAATACGGGCAAACTCGCCCTCGTTAAAGGCAATTTTGCGATAGACTTCCCGCAGGAACACCGGGTCTTTGGCGTCCAGTTTATCCCAGAGAAACGTTTGATATTCCGCATCGGAAAGCACCCTTTTTAAAATGCCCTCATGGTAGGCATAGGTAAAGCAGCCGGACAATGCGCCACCCAAGGTGCCAATGCCGTAATCGTCAGCCAAAGAAGTGCTGACAAGGCTTGCGAAAAAGTCACCGTTGTCCCCCGCCGTACCGGTGGGCATCATTTCTTTGCCTTGCCTGAAGTGGCGAGGCAACCCGCACACATACGGCTGGAGGCCGTAATCTTCTAAAGCGGGCACTTTCAAATTGCTGATGCAGTTGATGGGGCAGCTGAAGCAACCGCCCATCCGCACGGTAAAACGCTCGGCATAGGGGCCCAGGTCGTACACTGACTCCATGCTGCGGTAGCCAATGCGTTTGACATCGCCGGGCGGGCACTCTCCTGTCTCGATGGGATCGGGCAAGGCCGCGCCCCAAAAGAGGTCGGGCCGGGCGGTCCAGCGGCTGTCGGCGTTGGCGTAATCGCTGAAGCTTTGGGAGGTAGCCGGCACCACCGCACCACCGGCCGCGCCGATCATTTCTTTTAAAATGAGATCGCAGGTTTCCATATGGGCGCCGGCGTCGGCCAGCGCCACACCGCCCCGACTCCTCACCCCAATGGCTTTCAGCTTCTTTTTGCCCATCACCGCGCCAAAGCTGTCCACTGAATGACAGACCGAATTGACGATGCTGGCAATGGAAATCAGGTGCTCGCCGGCGATACCGATGGAAGCGACTGTGGCATCGGCGCCCAACACGGCGGCAATTTGGGCGGTGGCGTTTTTGGTGCCGGTCCCCCATATGTACTGGGCATTTTCCAGTGAGACATCCTCGCCGTCAATTTTCAGCCAGACCGGTGCCGGGGATTCGCCGGTGATGACAACGGCATCATAACCCGACAACTTCAGGGCCGCTCCGAAATTGCCTTCCATCTTGTCATGGGCCACGCTATGGTACGGATTAATGGGACAAAGGCCGGTTACCGTTGTCACCGAGTTGCCGGGCGCCGCCGTGCCCGAAAGGGGGCCGGGGGCAAAGACCAGCACATTTTCGGGATCGAAAGCGCCGGTCTTTTGTAGATCCTCAATTTCTTCCGCAACGATCTTATAACCAAAGCCAATGCCGCCTAAGTAGTCTTTATAGGCCTCGCTGCTGTCGGACTTGACAGTACCTGCGGTCAAATCCACCCGCAGCAGCTTGCCGGTCCATCCTGTTGCCATGGGCTGTTACCTCCTTGATGTTTGGGGTACCGGGCCTACGCCCCAAAAACCTCTTTCCACTCGGCAAGGGAAAGAGCCCCCGTGGGGCAGCTGTCCACACAGGCGCCGCAGTTTGTACATTTAAAAGCTTTTTCATTCTGCGGGTTCAGAAGAATGCTGTTCCAAAGGCAGGCCTCTACACAGGCGCCGCAGCCGGTACACACATCGGCATTGACAACGCGGGCACCTGTTTTTTTGTCCGCCGTAATGGCACCCTCGGGACAGGCGGCGGCACAAAAGGCCTCTTTACACTGGCGGCAGACAACCGGGGACATGCTTAGATTGCCGTATTGACCGTTTTCATAGCGATAGGCCAGCTTTGGCCCATCGACACCGAAGTTGTAATGGCGGCTTACCTGTATGCCGGAGATGGAAGGCTGGACGACCGGGTTGTAAGTGATCGTGCCGTCTTTGGCCGCGGGCTTCCCTGCCCGCGTGGAGCAAACAATTTCACACCGCCCGCAACCGGTACAGCGGGAGGCATCCG
>JAVBNO010000089.1:0-10339 GCA_031551485.1 Oscillospiraceae bacterium | reverse complement strand
AAAAAGGCTGGGACCGATATTGAATCAAAGTTGAGTAGACGTATAGCCGCTCTGGCAGGGATGTAGCATGTCGCTCGGGCCGCGACGGGACCATACTTTTTGGCGCAAAAAGCATGCAAAAACATTTTTCGGGGAAACCACATGGTTTCCCCCACGCCCCATCCTTAGGGCCAGGGCATAGGTGCGGAGGACACGCGCGGCCTGTGGGGAGGGCGGGTTTGGGTCTGTGCTGGGGTGCAACGATGCAGAAGAACAAGCTTGATACCGATATCAATATAGAATTGGAGTAGACGTGCAGCCTCTCCGGCGGACATATAGCTTGTCGCTTGGGCCGCGACTGGCTCATACTTTTTGGCGCAAAAAGTATGCAAAAACATTTTTCGGGGAAACCACATGGTTTCCCCCCAGCCCCCATCCTTAGGGCGAGGACATAGGTGCACAGGAGACGCTTTGGCTATGGGGAGGGCGGTTTTGAGTCTACTTTTGGGGTGTAAAGGGTGAAGACAAGAAAACATAAAGAGTAATAAAGGCTGTGCCCATTACAAAAAATCCACCCGTTTATAAACGGGTGGATTTTCATTTGGTATGACTGGGTCATCCTCTTTACCGGGGCCGGGGCGCCGGTATTGCAATTTACGCTTTGTTCAGCTCCAAAATGTCGGGCAACGCGCCTTTGCGCACATCATACAATCCCTGGCAGCTGCCGCCGGCGGTGATAATGGCCCGACGCATGGCGGGGGTATAGCGTCCGCCGCTGGCCGAATTCATAATGCCCACGCAGTCTTTGCCGGTCAAATCCAATTTTTTCAGCAGATTGGCCATGGTGGGAGGCAAATTGGCGGCCCAAACGGCGCTGGCCAAAATGACAAGATCATATTCGGTCAGTGGAACGGGCTCATTGGCTTTTAATTTTTGCAGCACAGTTTTGGCGTCCATCAGGGTGACGTTTTTATGTTGCGCCGCCAACTGTTCGCACATCCCTTTGGTACTGCTCCGAAAAGAATAATAAATCACAACTGTCTTCATCTTGTTTTCCCTTTGGCCTTTGGCCGTTTCTGTCTGTGCTCGTGCTTTTTCAATAACGATTAAAATACCAGCCGCTGGCTGATATAACCTACCAATTCGGCAATCGGCAGACGCACCTGCTCCATGCTGTCCCGGTCGCGCACCGTTACGCAGCCGTCGGTTTCGCTTTCGAAGTCATAGGTGATGCAGAAGGGGGTGCCCGTTTCATCCTGGCGACGATACCGCTTGCCAATGGAACCGGCGTCATCATAATCCACCATGAAGTGCTTGGCCAGTTCGGCCCGAATGCCCTCCGCTTTTTCCGCCAACTTTTTGGACAAGGGCAGCACACAAGCCTTAAAAGGCGCCAGTGCCGGATGTAACCGCATGACCACACGGGTTTCGGTTTTGCCCCCTTCGCCGGCCACTTCCTCTTCGTCATAGGCTTCGCACAAAAAGGCCAGTGCCACCCGGTCGGCCCCCAACGACGGCTCAATGACATAAGGAATATACCGCTCGTTCGCCTCCTGGTCGAAATATTCCATGCTTTTGGTGGAATGGTTTTGGTGCTGGGTCAGGTCAAAGTCAGTGCGGTCGGCAATGCCCCAAAGTTCGCCCCAACCAAAGGGGAAGATGAATTCAATGTCGGTGGTGGCGTTAGAGTAGTGGGAAAGCTCCTCCTGCTCGTGATCCCGCAGGCGGATATTCTCCTCTTTAATACCCAAAGCCAAAAGCCAGTTGTGGCAGGCGTCTTTCCAATATTTGAACCATTCCAGATCGGTGCCCGGCTTGCAGAAAAATTCCAGCTCCATCTGCTCAAATTCCCGGATGCGGAAAATGAAGTTGCCGGGGGTAATTTCGTTGCGGAAACTTTTGCCCACCTGCCCCACGCCAAAGGGGATTTTGCGGCGGGTGGTGCGCTGGATATTTTGGAAATTGACGAAGATGCCCTGGGCAGTTTCGGGACGAAGATAAATTTCATTTTTTGCGTCCTCGGTCACGCCCTGAAAGGTCTTGAACATCAAATTGAACTTGCGGATGTCGGTAAAATTGGTGGCGCCACAGTCGGGACATTTGATGCCGTTGTCGTCAATAAACTGTTTCATTTGGGCGTCGGTCCAACCTGCGGGGTTGGCGTCGCTTTGTTCCTCAATCAGCTTGTCGGCCCGGTGGCGGGTTTTGCAGCTTTTGCAGTCCATCAGCGGGTCGGAAAACCCACCCACATGGCCCGACGCAACCCAGGCTTGGGGATTCATTAAAATGGCGCTGTCCAACCCCACGTTATAGGGGCTTTCCTGCACAAATTTTTGCCACCATGCCCGCTTGACATTGTTCTTGAATTCTACACCCAGCGGCCCATAGTCCCAGCTGTTGGCCAAGCCCCCGTAAATCTCGGAACCGGGATATACAAAGCCTCTGCCTTTGCAAAGGGCCACAATTTTTTCCATGGTTTTGTCTTCGTTGCGCAACATGCATGCAACCTCATTTCATCAGCATTTTCTAATACCCTATTGTATCGATTTACCGACACTAAGTCAACTTACTTTTCTTTTTTATGGAAAAAGAAAAGTAAGCAGGGGCAATCGGTTCCCCCACGGGCCCCCCCTCCAGCCCCTGGCGGGGGCCCGTGGGAACAGATGGTTTACCAGCATCCAAAATCAAGGCAGGGGACGAATGGAATTCGTCCCCTGCCTGTTGTCTTTGCGAATCTTTTATTTTTGGATATGTTCGTTAATTTTATCCTCCACCAATTTGCCGTCGGCAATGCGGATAATCCGATGGGCTGCGTCGGCAATGCTGGTGTCATGGGTAATGAGGATAACGGTACGGCCCTCCCGCCAAAGCTCGTTTAAGATTTGCATCACGTCCTTGCCCGACTTGGAATCCAGGTTGCCGGTGGGCTCATCCGCCAAAATGATAGGGGGACGGGCCGCAATGGCACGGGCAATGGCCACACGCTGCTGCTGGCCGCCGGAAAGCTGGGCCGGCTTATGGGTCGAACGGTTGCCCAAGCCCACCCGTTCCAGCGCTTCGGTGGAAAGTTTATGCCGCTCCACCTTGCCAAGGCCCCGGTAAATCAATGGCAGCTCAACATTTTCCATAGCGGTCAAATTGTGAATGAGGTTGAAGCCCTGAAAAATAAAACCGATTTGCTTGTTGCGAATTTCCGACTGGCTGTCGTCGTCCAGGTCGGCCACGTCGCTGCCGTCCAAAATATAAGTACCCTCGGTGGGCACGTCCAGGCAACCCAGCATATTCATCAGTGTCGACTTGCCGGAGCCAGATTGCCCGATGATGGCGACAAATTCCCCCCGGTCAATGGTCATGTTAATGCCGTCCAGGGCACGGACGTCTTTTTCACCGGGGTTGGATATTTTATACATATCCTGTCTTTCATTGAGCTTTTCCATTTTTATACGGCCCTCCCACTCCACAAACTGCCTTGCGCAAATCGACAAGCGCGTATCCATAATATACAAATGTACAAAAACGCATTAGTCTCATACTAGCCCTTGGGGGGCGGACTGTCAACGCCGCAGGTAAGAATTTACCAAATGTTCACAGACAAGCATACTATCCTTTTAAATAAGCGGCCAGTTTTGTTTTTTTAAGCATCCCGTAAAGGGGAAGGCCCAAAAGGTAACAGGCCACAAACTGTCCCACGGCGACCTGCACCGCCATCACCCAAAAGATGCTGACGCTGAAACCGGCGGGGTCAACGGCGGCCAATTCGGCCCCAATGGCGACAGCGTTTATTATAATGGGGGGCAGAGGAGCCAAAACGGGCAGATCTTTCACCCGAACGTTGCGCAGCAGGTAGCTGCACCATGCGGCCAGCCCGGTGGCAGCCGTACCCACCAGCACGTCCAAAAGTCCCAAAATATTAAGACCCAAAGCGGCGCCAATGGCATTTGTCAAAGCACAGCCCAGGGTTAAACCCAAGGCGGCCAAGGGGCCAAACACCGGCAGAATGGTCAGCGCTTCGGCAATCCGGCACTGTATAGGTCCAAAGCTAAGGGGCGCAAAGGCCAGCCCGGCGGCGGTGTACAAGGCGGCAATCAAACCGCAGATGGCAATGGAACGGGTAGAGAATCGATTTTGCACGCAAGTATCCTTCTTTCTGTTTTGTTTTTGGTCAGGAACTTCGACTGACCCAGGGCGTATACCCTTTTTTAAAAATAACTGTTTTTGTATTTGCGCTTATTCCAGGGCGCTCAGCACCACGGCGCTTTGGGGACCCAATACGCCGCCCTGCCACCGTCCCACCACCAGCTCGGTGTTGGCCCCGGCGGGCAACATGCTTTGGGGCAAGGGTGCCTCGGCATTCCCCCGGTTCACAGCCACAATGACGCTGCCGCTTTCTTGCCCATCCCGCACAAAGGCGGCCAGATCGCCGGCAAAAAAGAGGGGGTAAAATTCCGCGTCGCCCAAAATGGCATGTTCTTTTCGCAGCTGGCCCAAGGCGGTCAAATGGGCGACCAGTTCGCCGTCCTCCGCCCCCCAGGGGTAACAGCACCGGTTAAAAGGATCCTTATATCCGGTCATTCCGGCCTCGTCACCATAATAGAGGCAGGGCACGCCGGGCAGCGTATACTGGAGAACGCAGGCCAGCATAAACATGCGTTTGCCCAGGGCATACGCATGCGGATCCAAACGGGCCAAATCGTGGTGGTCGGCCTGCCAATGCCGGTCGCGCCCGCCCATTTCCTCTCCGGCCAAAGCGGTAATGGCCCGAATGCTGTCGTGGGTGGAAAGAGAGTTCATCAGGCAGTTTACCACATGAGCAGGGTAGTGGTCCAGTATTTCCATCAGCATTTCTAAAAAAGCGGCCCCATCGCCATAGCGAACGAAGTGGAGAATCCCCTTTAAAAAAGGATAGTTCATCACAGAATCCAGCTGTCCGCCCAACAAATAGCGCCGGCGCTGGCCATAGCTTATTTTATTGGAGGCGTCTTCCCACACTTCGCCAATTACGGCGGCGTCGGGGTCTTCCAATTTCACCCGGTCATACAGCCGGTCGAGGAATATATCAGGCAGCTCGTCGGCCACATCCAGCCGAAAACCGGCCACCCCCGCGTTAATCCAGCGGGCCAGCACCCCGCCGTCGCCGCAGATAAAATCCAAAAAGCCGGGGTCGGTCTCATTGGTGTTGGGCAGGGTAATAAAATTCCACCAGCAGTCGTAGGTGTCGGGCCAATTGGCAAAGTGGTACCAGCTGCGATAAGGGCTTTCGGGGTCGCGGTAAGCGCCGCCGTCGCCGTAGTGCCCGGCCCGGTTAAAATAGAGACTGTCGCTGCCAGTGTGGGAAAAGACACCGTCCAAAATAACGCGGATGCCCCGGCGGGCGGCGCTTTGGCACAGGGCTTTCAGGTCGTCCTCGCAGCCCAGCAGGGGGTCAATTTTATGATAATCGCCGGTGTCGTACCGATGGTTGGAGTGGGCCTCGAACACCGGATTCAGATACAGACAGGTCACCCCCAAAGCAGCCAGATAATCCAGCTTTTTGGCAATGCCTTTTAAATTGCCGCCAAAGAAGTCGTTGGGGTCATATTCGCCGTCGGGCCCGGGGCAATATTTAGGCATGCCGCCCCAGTCCTCCCGCCATTCTTTACCGGGAGGCAGGGGGGCGGTGGCGCCAATTACATTTGCGATATCATCGCCTTTGCAGAAACGGTCAGGGAAAATCTGGTACATTACGCCGCCGGGCAAAAAAGAAGGGGCACGTTGGCCGGCGGTATAAACGGTCAGCTGCCACGGTTCGCCGGGCTGGCCGTCGGGGGCCCATTCGCCCTTTGCGCCCGGGCCCTTGGCCAAAAAGCGCCCGCCAATTTGAAAGCGGTAGTAGAGCAAAGCAGGGGAGGCAGGGGTATATACCCCGTACCACAGGTTGGCGGTGTGGCTGCCCGGTTGGGGCCACATTGGAATGATATTGCAAGGTTCCGCCGAATCGGCCGGGTATACCAGCAGGTTTACGCCGCCCTCCAGCGGCCAGATTGTTTTGGGCAAATTGAGGGTGAAGCGGATGTCGGTGCCGGCCGCCACCGCTCCAAAGGGGTATTTGTGCGAGATATCATAAGGGCTATACATCATTGCAATACCTCCGCCGCCAGCTTTTCCGCGTCTTCATATATCGTCAGCATGCCCGCCTTGCGGCGCAGGGCGGCCGCCCCATGCAGGCCGGTCAAATACCAGGCCGCGTGTTTGCGTGCCTCCCGCATGCCAATATATTCGCCTTTGTAGTCACAAATGCGCCGGATATGCAAAAGCATCACCCGCATTTTTTCTGTCAGCTCCGGGTCGGGCAGCAGAACGCCGGTTTTTAAATATTCGGCAATTTGAGCAAAAAGCCAGGGCCGCCCCAGCGCTCCCCGGCCAACCATTACTAAATCGCAGCCGGTGTGGTCATACATCGCCTTGGCGTCTTCCGGGGTGTGAATGTCCCCATTGCCAATGACCGGAATGGAGACGGCATTTTTCACTTTGGCAATCATATCCCAGTCGGCGGGCGGCGCGTACATCTGGGCGCGGGTGCGGCCGTGAATGGTCAGGGCCGCCGCCCCCGCCTCCTCGCAAATTTGGGAAAGCTCCACCGCGTTTATATTTTCATCATCCCAGCCTTTGCGCATTTTGACAGTGACAGGCAGCGGCGCCACCGCCGCCACCACGGCCCGGACAATGCGTCCGGCCAGCGCAGGCTGTTTCATTAAAGCGCTGCCGCCGCCGTTGCCCGCCACCTTTGGGGCAGGGCAACCCATGTTAATATCCAGCACATCGGGGGTGTAGGCAAGGGCCATTTGAGCCGCCGCCGCCAACACGTCGGGGTCGTCCCCAAAAAGCTGGACGGCGCCGGGGCGCTCGGCAGGGGAGAGCACCACCAACTCGGCCGTTTTGCGTCCCTGCATGGTCAGGCCTTTGGCGCTGGCCATTTCGCCAACCGTGTAGGCGGCGCCGTACCCCCGGCACAGCTCCCGAAAAGCGCGGTCGCATACACCCGCCATGGGGGCGAGCGCGGCGGTGCGTTCAATGGTCAGGCTGCCTAGCTGCAAACTGAAAACTCCTTATCACCCGGCGACTGCCGGGCCGAAAATTGCTTACTGATTATACCATATCAGCGAAAAGAGCACAAACGCCCCTCGTCATAATATTTGCCTTTTTATGGTGTCCTTTCAGCGGCTTTGTGGTATAATCGTTTCATTATGAGCCGATATTGATATTTCGGGGTGAGCATGAGATGAAACTGATGGCAGTGGACTCCAACAGCATATTGAACCGGGCCTTTTACGGCATCCGGCTTTTATCCACCAAAGAGGGCATTTACACCAACGGCATTTACGGCTTCCTCAACATTGTGCAAAAATTATTGGAGGAAGAAAAACCGGACGCCGTGGCCTTTGCTTTCGACCTTAAAGCCCCCACCTTCCGCCACGATATGTTCGAAGGGTACAAAGGCCAGCGCAAGGGCATGCCGGACGAGCTGGCGGAGCAGCTGCCCTATTTAAAAGAGCTGCTGGGGCTGATGGGCTATAAAATTCTGGAGTGCCCGGGCTATGAAGCCGACGATATTTTGGGCACACTGGCTACCTGCTGCGCCCAAAACGGAGAAAGCTGCGTTATCGCCACCGGCGACCGGGATTCGTTGCAGCTGGTAAACGACAAAACCAAGGTGCTGCTGGCCACCACCAAGGCCGGCCAGCCCACCTATAACCTGATGGATGAGGCCGCCGTGCGGGAAAAATATGCGGGGGTGGGGCCGGAGGGGCTGGTGGATGTGAAAGCATTGATGGGCGACGCTTCGGATAATATTCCCGGGGTGGCGGGCATTGGCGAAAAAACCGCCCTTACGCTTATCGGAAAATACGGCACGTTGGAACAAATTTACGACAATTTAGACACCATTGAAGTGACCAGTTCGGTGCGGGAAAAACTGCGAAACGGCAAAGAGATGGCGTTTATCAGCCGCCAGCTGGGACGTATTCACTGCGAAGTGCCGCTGGACTGCACCCCGTCGCGCTACCAAAAAGAAGGGGGAGACCCTGCCGGGCTTTACCGTCTGCTGGCCAAGCTGGAACTTTTCACCGTAATCAAACGGCTGGGCCTTACGCCGCCCGCGACCGGCGGAGCGCCCAAAGAGGCCACGGCAGCGCCCGCATCCGCCAAGCCGTTTGTCGTCACCGAAAACGACATGGCCGCGTTGGAAGCGCTTATCCAAAGCGGCGAACCTGTCTGCCTGTTGTGTGGCTTTGTATCGGGGGAGATTGCCGGGTTTGCCGCCGCGGGGGACCACAAAGTGTGCAGTTTTCAGGAAGGCTGCCAGGAGGCATTCCACCGCCTTTTGCAAAGCGATGTCCCCAAAAAGGTGGAGGGCGCCAAAACCATTTATAAATACGCCATTCAAAAAGGCGTTGAGGCCAATCACATCGTCTTTGACAGCGAGCTGGCCGGTTATCTGCTCAGCCCCAATTCGACTGAATACACCGTAGAACGGTTGGCGGGGGAGTACGGTGTCGCCGCTGTGGAACTTTGCCCCGAGCCCCCCTTTGCCGCGCCGGTTTTTTTAAGCGAGATATCCCATTTTATTCCCCTGTGCGATACACTGTCCCGCCAAATTGAAAAAAGCGGACAAACGCCGCTTTTGTGCGACATCGAGCTGCCCCTGTCCCAGGTGCTGGGGTCGATGGAAGCAGAGGGCTTTGCGGTGGATATTCCGGGGCTGCGTGCCTTTGGGGAAGAGCTGGACCGGATGATTACGGCGCTGCAGGGGGACATTTATGAGCTTTGCGGCGAAAGCTTCAATATTAATTCCCCCAAGCAGCTGGGGGTCATCCTCTTTGAAAAATTGGGCCTGCCCGCCAAAAAGAAGACGAAAAGCGGCTACTCCACCGACGCCGAAGTGCTGGAAAGCTTGGCCCCCCATCATCCCGCCGTGGCCAAAATACTGGAATATCGGCGCTACGCCAAGCTGAAATCCACCTATGTGGACGGCCTTACCGCCGCCGCGGGACCGGACGGACGTATTCGTTCCAGCTTTCGCCAGACAGAAACCCGCACCGGGCGGATCAGCTCCACCGAACCCAATTTGCAAAATATTCCCATCCGCACCGAAATCGGCAGCCGTATGCGGGAATTTTTCCACGCGGCGCCGGGCAAAATGCTCATTGATGCCGACTATTCCCAAATTGAGCTGCGGGTGCTGGCCTCCATTGCCGGGGATGAAAATATGATTGCCGCCTTCCAATCGGGCGAGGATATCCACGCCAACACGGCGGCTCAGGTCTTTGATATGCCCGCATTGTTTGTCACGCCGGATATGCGCCGCAAAGCTAAAGCGGTTAACTTCGGCATTGTTTATGGCATTGGCGCTTTTTCCCTGTCCAAAGACATTGGCGTGTCGGTGTCGGAAGCGGACCGGTATATTAAAAATTACCTTGCCACTTACAACGGGGTGAAAGCCTATATGGAAAACACCATTGCCAGCGGCAAACGGGACGGCTATGTCACCACCCTTTTTGGCCGCCGCCGCTTTTTGCCCGAGCTGCAAAGTTCCAATCATCAGCTGCGTTCTTTTGGCGAGCGGGTGGCCATGAATACACCGATTCAGGGCACCGCTGCCGACATCATCAAAATTGCCATGGTGCGGGTATGGCGCCGTCTGCGGGAAGAGGGGTTAAGCGCCAAACTCATTTTGCAGGTTCACGATGAGCTGATTGTGGAAGCCCCCGCCGCCGAAGTGGCCGCCGCCTCCAACATTTTGCGGGCGGAAATGGAGAAAGCCGCCCAACTGGCGGTGCCGCTGGAAGTGGATTTGGGCACCGGCCACAGCTGGCAGGAGGCCCATGGATAGCCCCCAAAAACCGGCGATATGCCGTTGACAACGGCCGCAATATAGCGTAAAGTAAAAGCGGTCTTTTTTCTCGGGAAACCCCGGACTAGGCAGGGGCTTCAGGGGTGCTTTCGCAATGAAGAGAAAAAAGTCAATATTGGTGCTGATATCAAATCAAAATACAGCAGAGGTATAGCCGCTCCGGCAGGGATATA
The DNA here is from genome assembly GCA_031551485.1 of Oscillospiraceae bacterium. Classification (GTDB taxonomy): domain Bacteria; phylum Bacillota; class Clostridia; order Oscillospirales; family Ruminococcaceae; genus JAVBNO01. The sequence continues at coordinate 298 of JAVBNO010000089.1, read as the reverse complement.
GCATGTCGCTTGGGCCGCGACCGGCCCATACTTTTTGGCGCAAAAAGTATGCAAAAACATTTTTTGGGGAAACCAAATGGTTTCCCCACCCCCCCATCCTTAGGGCGAGGGCATAGGTGCACAGGAAACGCTTGGGCTATGGGGAGACTGTTTTGGTTCTGAGCTAAGGGTGCAGGGCGTGAAAAAAGCTGATACCGATATTGAATTAAAGCACGGCAGACGTGCAGCCGCTCCGGCAGGCATTTAGCTTGTCGCTTGAGCCGCGACCGGCCCATACTTTTTGGCGCAAAAAGTATGC
>JAVBNO010000087.1:0-24092 GCA_031551485.1 Oscillospiraceae bacterium | reverse complement strand
CGGCGGCGGCGGGCACGGCGTTTGTCGTCGCCTGCTTCGGCCAGCAGCTTTTCGCCTGCCCCCAGCCCTTCGAATGGCCGCCTGTGGTGGGTGAAATCACCAATACGCTGGTCAATTCCCCTGCATTCACGCTGCATTTGGGCGGCATTCCTCCTTTCGAATTGTCCGAAATGACCCTGGGCATGATGCCGGGTCCCATGGGCGCTACTAACATCTTAATCATCACGGTATGTCTACTATTCCTGGTGGTGCGAAAAACAGTTCGTATTTGGCAGTCCGCCGGTTTTTTCGGGGCGGTGGCCCTGTTTGCCATCTTGTTCCCCCGGGTGCCGTTGTCTGCTTACCGCTCCATCACCTACGAACTGTGCGCGGGCTCGCTCCTCTTTGTGGGCGTCTATATGCTCAACGATCCGGTCACTTCGCCCAAACGGGACGGCGCCAAGCTTTTGTACGGTTTTTGTGCCGGTGTGCTGGCCATGTCCTTTCGCCATTTTGGCGGCTACGAGGAAACGGCGGTTTTTGCCCTCTTGTTTATGAACGCCACTGTTCCCATTTTTGACTGGTTTTACGAGGTCATCTATCAACGGATAAGGAGGGGAAAGGTTCGTGAAAAACGAGTCGCGCCACATTAGAAAACGGCTGGAGCGCTACGACGGGCTCTTCTACCGCAACTCGGTCTTGTTTTATGGCATGGCGCTGCCTTTTGTCGTGGTCGCCTGCAATACGGTTAAGAACGGGGCGGCCCTCTCCATCGCCATGTTTATGGCCACCATCCCCGCCGTGCTCATCTCCTCGCTTTTTCTGGAGAAATTGCCGCTTTGGTCTCGGGCTGTGTTTAACAGCATGGTCGCCATGGCCTTTGTCGTTGGCAGCTATTACGTCGTTTCCCCCATCTCGGCTGAAATCTTCGATTCTTTGGGCATGTATTTACCCATGATGGCCATCAACACCATCATGCTGACATTATGCGAACGCTATACGGCACAAAAACCCGGCCGCGCCGTTCGCGCCGCTATCCGTTACAGCTTTGGGTTTGGCGCTGTGGCCATGTTGGTGTCTGCCATCCGGGAATATCTGGGCAACGGCACCCTTTGGGGCATTGCCCTGCCCATCCCCATTAAGCTCTATGGTCTGGTTACTTCCTTCGGCGGTTTCATTTTGCTGGCCTTTTTGGCGGTCATCAGCAAGAGCATTTGGAACCGTGTGATCGCCAGGGCCGAACGCCGCGAGGCATCGGCAGGGGAGGACTTGCCGGATGAGGAACCGGAGGCGCCAGTGGGCGAGGGTTCTCCCGCCTAATTTGTACGCAGTTTGTCGGGAGCTGACCTTCACACCGACTGAAAGGGATGATCCGTTTGGCACTTCAAATTACACAACTTTTTTTATATGCGCTGATTGCCGTGCTCACGCAGAACGCGGTGTTTTCGCGGGCGCTGGGCATCTCCCAAATGATGGAGCACCTGGAGACACCGGCCTATTTGGTGCGCTATGGCATTGTGGTTACCATTTTGGCTGTCGTTTCGGGTGCCGCCGGCTATGGCATTAACATCGGCTTGCGGCAGCTGGGTGTAATGCCCATCTATGTCCGTCCGGCGGTGTTTTTGCTTTGCATTTCTTTTTTGTACATTGTTTTCCATTTTGTCAACCTCAAGTTCAACAAAGCCAAGCATGAAGACTGGGAGAAGCTGGTGCTTGTGGCTGCCTTTAACTATGCTGTATTCGGCGCCATCATCTTTCCGGCCACCCAAAACTTTTCCTTTGCCCAAACAGTGGGGTTTGGCTTAGGAACAGGCATCGGCCTTACACTTGCCACGCTGCTGATCTATTGCGGCCTCCAGCGGATGCTTTATTCCAAGATCCCTGCCGTCTGGCGCGGATTGCCCATCATTCTTCTTTACATCGGACTCATTTCTCTTGCCTTATACGGACTTGTGGGACACCAGCTGCCTACCTGACATCTTATGCTTGTGATGTCGGTAGCCGGTGGCGTTGTCGTATCATCAGGGGGCTACCAAAATGAAGCGGGATCGAAAAATCAAGCGCTATAATTCTCTTTATCGCAGTGATAACCGCAAACTGGTATTAAAAATTGCGGGCTCTATTCTGGGTATCGCCGGGCTGTTTTTGGCCGGGTGGTATTTGTATGAGCCCGTTTCCTATTTCATTCTCAATATGGAAAGTCCTTTTCAGTTCAGTGCTTCCAGTACACCGGCGGTTTCTTCGCCCTCCGCCAGCACCAGCGAGGTTTCTCAAGCTGAAGCTTCCTCCCGGCCCGAGGCACCCCAAAACCAGGCGCCCGCCCGCCTTTATTATTTCCCGGCCAACATCCTGACCGATCTCACCCTGCTGCAAAAAAGCCTGGATGAGCTCCAGGACACGGAGGTGGACGGCATCCTCTTTGACTTAAAGGACAGCACGGGCCATGTGTTGTATCAAAGCGCCCTGCCGTCAATGGATGTAGTTAAGGCCGTGTCGGAAACAACCTATGACCTGCCGGCTGTGGTGAAAGAAATTAAGGGCCGGGGGCTTGCGCCGGTGGGCCGCGTCTTTGCGTTTAAAGATCACGTCGCCCCCTACGAAATGTATGACGCGGCGGTCAAATATGACAATATGGTTGTCATGTGGATTGACAACGCCAAAGAATCCGGCGGAAAGCCGTGGTTTAACCCCTATTCTCCCGACGCCGCGGCCTATATTCTCTCCATTGCCGAAGAAGCGGTGGCCCAAGGCGTCACCGACATCGTTTTCGACGGTATCCAGTTTCCCCAGGGTATAGCTCTCGATATGGCCACCTATCCCGACGAAACGCCGGAGGTAGATCGTTCCCAGGCCCTTCGCAATTTTCAGGATACCGCCAGAAGCCAGATAGAGGCCAAAGGGGCCCGCGTGTGGATGTCTCTTTCGGCGGCCACCCTTCTGGGGCAAATGCCTGCCCAATACGGCGAAACACCGTCCCTTCTCTTGGGGGGGCGGGTGCTGCTTAATGTGATGCCGCTCCAGTTTGGCAACCAGCTCACGGTGGGCGAAACAACGGTGGAAGAGCCTGTGGCCCACCCCTTCGAGACAGTGCAGGCCGTCCTTTCCGTCATCCCGGTTCAAACTTCGGGGGTGGATGTCGTCGGTATGGTTCAGGCCTATACGGCCGCCGGCGGCGAGGCCTATACCAAAGCGGATGTGGATGCCCAGCTCCAAGCCCTGCGGGAGGCCGGTATTGACGCCTATCTGCTCTATAGTCCTTCCGGTGCTTATAAAGCCTATCACTAAGGCGTATGCCGTTTTTGCCCGTTACGCAACGTATACAATCCAAAACACCCCGGCCATTTGCAGTGCATGGCCGGGGTGTTTTTGTCTTAGAAACCATCGAATTTGCACAAGCTTCAGTGGTACTTTCGTGCTGAAGCAAAAAAGCGTTCTTTCTTCTCCACGCTTTGCACCTACGAGTGCAAAACCAAACCCGTCCTCCCCATAAACTGGGCGTTTCCTGCGCACCTATGTCCTCGCCCTAAGGATGGGGCGGGGGGAAACCATGTGGTTTCCCCGAAAAATGTTTTTGCATACTTTTTGCGCCAAAAAGTATGGGCCGGTCGCGGCTTAAGCGACATGCTAGATGTCTGCCGGAGCGGTGATACGTCTGCCGTTCTTTTATTTGATATCGGTTCTAACCATTCGTCCTGTACATCTGCCAGATCGTGATCATATCAGCACCGTTTAGGTGGGGCTGATCCATAAGTAAGGGCTGCGCCCGTTGTTTTGCGTCTAAACCTTGGGTTGCCAGGCAGGGGCACATTTTCCCTCTCTCTGTGCTGTTACAGTCTTCCCGTAGTACCATGGATATTTTAGAAGAAGCGATCGATATTTTTGTTGGGGCGTATTGACAATCGGTGCAGTTCGAAATAGAATGAAATAAAATGAAATGAAGTTGGAGGGTGTAATGTGCGTCAGGTTATAAACGCGGTTGATACAATGGCGGATGATATGCTGGATGGAATGGTGCTTTCGAGCTGCGGGCGCATGGCACGGCTGCCGGGCATTCGCGCTGTTGTCAGTGCGCAGTGCGGGCGCGGGCGTGTGCAGATTATATCCGGTGGTGGCAGCGGCTATGAACCCCTTTATGCCGGCTATATTGGCAAAGGGATGGCCGACGCACTTGTGCTGGGGAATTTGTACGCGGCTCCCAGCGCCTACTCCATCTATGAAACGGCCAAGCACATGGGGGGAGAAAATGGCATTGTGTTTGTCTATGGAAACTATGCGGGCGACCTTTTGAATTACGACATGGCGTCGGAATTGCTGGCGCAGGACGGCATCGCGTCCGAAAGCATTGTGGTATATGACGCCTATCTTTCCGACTGCGAACACCAGGATAACCGGTGGGGCATTGCGGGCATTGTCTGGACCATCAAAATTGTGGGCGCCGCCGCTGCCCTGGGGCATAATTTTCAAACGGTGCTGGATATCGGCCGCAGCGCCGTGCGCCGCCTTTCCACCGTTTCTTTTTTGCTGGAGGAAGAGAACGCCGGCACCGTCCTTCATTACGGCGCCGGCGTCAGCGGGGAACCGGGGCTGATACGCGGCCCGCTTGTGCCCGCCCGCCAAATTGCCCAGCGGCTGTATGGCTGGCTGCAAGAGGCGCTTTCGCTGCAATCGGGCGATCGCGCCTGTATGATGGTGAATACTTATGGCGCTACCAGCTACATGGAAAACTATATTTTGTGCAAGGAGATGTGTCAGCTTTTGACGCAATCGGGCGTTCAGATTCATCATTGCGATGTGGGCAATTTTTATTCCTCCGAGGGCAAAGGCGGGTGCTCGGTTACGGTGTTGAAGCTGGACGACCAACTGGAAACATGCTTTGATGTACAAGCCGACAGCTTTTCTTACAAGAAGGGGGGGACCGCCCAATGACACTGGGAATCGAAGCAGTGCGGCAGATGCTCGTTTATGTTTGCGGGCAAATTGTGTCGGCCGAGCCTTATTTAACAGAAATAGACACCATGATTGGGGATGGGGATCACGGTGCCAACATGAAACTGGGGTTCTCCGCTGCTGCCGCAACACTGACCGACGGGCATTTTTCATCGGTGAACGAGGTGTTTAAGGAAACGGGCATGGCCCTGCTCAAAACAATGGGTGGCGCGTCCGGTGTGTTGTTTGGCACCATCCTGGTGGGGGGGTTGCGTAGCGTTCCTGTCAGCATGGACTTGGACGAAGCGTTCTTTGCCCAACTGATGACCGGCGCCCTGCAATCCCTGATGCGGCGCAGCAAGGCCCGGCTGGGTGACAAGACCATGATGGATGCGCTGATTCCGGCCGTCGATGCCCTCAACGCCAGCGTAAGCCGCGGCGAGGCGCTTCCCACGGTCGCTGCCGCCTGTGCCCAAGCGGCCAAAGACGGAATGGAAAACACCAGGCATATGCGTTCCAGGGTAGGGCGCTCCAAGCCCTTTGGCGACAAGACAGTTGGCTTGCCGGATGCCGGCGCTGTTTCTGTTTCCATCTTTTTTGGCGCCATCTCCCAATGGCTACACACGTACGAAAATATTCCCCACCAGCATACCGGAACATAAATGGAGGTTAATTTCATGAACGATGCAATCTATTCATCCCGCGAACGAATTCTGCGCGCCATCGAGCACAAAATGCCCGACCGCATTCCTGTCGATTTCGGCGGGACACGCGCCACCAGCATCACCATGGGCGCCTATTTGCGTTTAAACCAATACCTGGGTATTGATGAAACGCCCAAAGTATTTGATATGAAGCTTGCCCTTTGCGAGGTCGGCCCCCAATTGCAGGATCTTTTTCACCCCGATACAGCCCCTGTGTTTCGGATGTATCCCGCGCTGGGGTTGTCCAATGCGACGTATAAGAATTGGCCAACGCCCGACGGCGTCGTGCTGGTGCCCCAAGACTACAACCCGCAAAAAGACGGCCGCGGCAACGACATACTGCAAGATGCCGCTGGGGAAGTGATCGCGACCAGGCCGGAGGGAACCCCCTTTTATGAGATTAGCGGCCATGCGCCCCTGGCCCAATATGAAACCGCCGAAGAAATGCAGAGCTACGACTTTGACGCCTTCAAAATGGGGGACGAAGAAATTGAATGCATGTACCAGCGGGCGCAAGCGGCCCACCTGACTGGGCGTGCAGTCATTCTGGTCATCTGGTGCAACATTTTTGAACGGTGCAACGCCGTGCGGGGCATGCAGAATTTTATGATGGATTTGGCCATGCAGGACGGCACCGGCGACTTTATTATGGATCAGATTATGGCGCGTTATATCGACGGCATCCAACGTATACTGGCCCGCGTCGGCAACTTGGTGGACGTGGTCGCGCTCAGCGACGATATGGGCACGCAAACCTCGCTGCTTATCTCCCGGGACATGTACCGCCAGCAGATTAAACCCCGGCACAAAACGCTGGTGGAACTGGTCAAGCGTCTTTGCCGGGCCAAAGTGTTCTTTCATTCCTGCGGCGCCATCGAGCCGTTGATCGGCGATTTAATCGAAATTGGGGTGGATGCCATTAACCCTGTGCAGTTTTCGGCAACCGGCATGGACTTAGCCTTTTTGAAGAAAGAATATGGAAACGACATCACGTTTTGGGGCGGCACCTGCGATTCCCAAAAGGTTTTGCCCTGCGGTACGCCGGAAGAGGTGTATGAGCACACGGCGCGCAATGTTGAAATTTTAAGCAAGGGTGGCGGCTTTGTATTTTGTCCGCTTCATAACATTCAGCACGATGTTCCCCCGGAAAATATATTGGCCCTCTTTCGCGCGGCACAAATTTCATTGTAATCGAAACCCGTTGCTTGTAAACGGTTTCGTTTCTTTCCGCTGTTTTTGGTGGAATGATATATAGAATTATCAAAATATCGTTAACTTTGACGATAGTAGCGAAAGCCAATGATTCTGTCTTGATTGCCCTCTATTTTCGTGATACTATATGAAAGGAAGTGAAACTAAACGATGGAACAAAAGGGAAAATTGTTCCAAATTGAAAGAAAGCGCAATGTCATGAACATGCTCAATAAGCAGCCGTCCGTTACGGTTTCCGAGCTGGCCAAGGTGTTTCAGGTTTCGGAGGTCACCATTCGGAAAGACCTGCGGGAATTAGGCCAAGCCGGCTATTTGACCCGAATTCACGGCGGCGCCGCGGTCAGCGCCAAAATGACTTTTGAGCCTGTTCAAAGCGATAAAGAAAAGCAAAACATAGAGGCGAAAAGCGCGATTGCACGCCAGGCCTATGAACTTATTCAGCCCGGTGATTCCATCTTAATTGACGCAGGGTCCACCACCCTGCTGCTGGCGCGGCTCATATGTGAAAGCGCCGTCAAAAATGTCACGGTTATCACCCATTCTCTCACCATTGCCAACGAGCTTGTCAATCTGCATCATGTAGAACTCATCATGCTGGGTGGTCTTTTTCGCACAGGCATTTACTCCTGTGTGGGGCCTATCACCGAATCGGTGCTGAAAACGCTGCATGTTGACAAAGCGTTCCTTGGCTGTAACAGCATTCACCTGGACTATGGGCTTTCCACCGCCAATATTTTCGAAGCCGAGGTCAAACGGCAAATGATGGCTTCCAGTGAGGAAAGTGTTTTGCTGGCCGACCACACCAAGTTTGGCAAGATCTCTTTAAGCTTTATCGCGCCTATCGGTGACTTAAGCTACCTGATTACCGATGCGAATACGCCAGTTGAAATTGCCCAAAACATAGAGGCCATGGGTCCGATTGTGATTTCCGCCTAGTTTTTTCTTTCTTTGTGCTCGATGGTTTTGTACGCCATTTAGTATTATAAATTTAGGAGGACTATTATGAAAGTATTGGCCAAGGTTTTGGCAGTGGTTATTTGCTTTGCGGCGCTTTTGGCGGGCTGCTCCAGCCCTGCTAACAACCCACCTGCGAACGACCCTGCAGCGAGCACAGCGGCGAGCACAACGGAACCGGCGTCTCAGGCAAGCGACCATCAAATTGTCATTGGCGTTTCTCTACTGACACGGCAACATGTCTTTTATAATTTGGTCGAAACGGCCATGCAGGCCAAGGCCGACGAGCTTGGCATCAAGCTGATCGTCATGGACGGAAACCAGGACTCCAGCCTTCAGTATTCACAAATCCAGGACTTTGTGACGCAGGGCGTCGACGGCATTATTCTGGCGGCTGCTTCCTCCGCCGGGTCCAAATCCGCGTTGGAAATCGCCGATAAGGCGGGCATTCCTGTTGTCACCATCGGCACCAAGACAGACGGCGTGCCTCTCACACATTTCCAGACCGATGAGTGGACAGGCGGCGAACTGGCCGGCCAGTATGCAGTGGAAGCGCTGGCAGAAAAGGGCGAAATTGCCATTATTACTTATGACGAGATCGAGCAATGCGTTGACCGGGCCGAAGGGTTCAAATCCATTGTGGCAAAATACCCCGAGATGAAAGTGGTCGACGAGCAAAACTATCAGGGCGACGCCGAAAAGGCCGCCACCATCGCACAGGACTTTATCACCAAGCACCCCAACCTGGCCATGGTATTTGCGGTTGGCGATCCTGCCGCCATGGGCGCTTACAACACTTTTAACGCAGCGCAAAAAAACATTAAGATCATTGGTTACGACGGCAACCCCGAAGGCATCAATGAAATTAAGAAGCCCGACAGCATCTGGATTGCCGACGTGGCACAGGATCCCGCAGGCATGGGCGGCGGTGCCGTTCAGGCAATCATTGACCATTTGAACGGCAAAACATTGGAAAAAGAAATTCTGCTTGCTCCCTATATGGTGGATGCAAAAACGGCTCAATAATGATCCTTGTGATACGCCCCGCTCTTTGCCCAGGGCGGGGCGTATCTTTATACTTGTGCATGTACGGCTTTGCATGCAGCGAATGGAGATTTATGATGTGTGGTGTGCAACCGGTTATTTCTCTTCAAAACATATGTAAAAGATTTCCTGGCGTTATCGCGCTTTCCAATGTGTCCATCGACTTTTATGCAGGGAAAGTACATATTCTGTTGGGCGAGAACGGGGCCGGAAAATCTACCCTCATTAAAATTATCAGCGGCGTGTATAAAAAAGACAGCGGCGAAATGATGTATAACGGCAAAAATGTTCAGTTTAAAGATCCGCGGCAGGCCATGAACAACGGCATTGCGGTCATCCACCAGGAACTCAGCGTTGTGGCGGATCTGACTGTTGCCGAGAATATTTTTTTGGGCCGGGAACCGCGGGTTGGGAACAGCTGGTTTGTGGACAAACAGAAATTGCTTCGCGACACACAGGAACTGTTGCAGCAGCTTTGCCAGAATATTGACCCAAACGCGCTGGTCAAGCATTTAAGTACGGCCCAGCGGCAAATGGTCGAGATTGCCAAGGCCATTTCGCAGCAAGCCAAAGTGGTGATTATGGACGAGCCCACCTCGTCATTGTCGGAGCACGAAGTGGGCGCCTTGTTTGGCATGATCAAGCAGCTGACGCAACAAGGCGTGGCTGTTATCTATATTTCTCACAGGCTCAATGAATTTGACCAAATCGGAGACACCATTACGATTATGCGGGATGGCGCCGTGATTGAAACAACGGCCCTATGCCATTTAACCCAGCAACAAATGATCACAAAAACAGTGGGGCGCGATATTGAAATGCTTTTTCCCAAAGGTGGGGCGACCGTCGGCGCACCGGTGCTGGAAGTTGACAATATCAGCCGCAAAGGCGCGTTTAGCAATATATCTCTTACGGTGCACGCAGGTGAGGTGGTAGGCATTGCCGGGCTGGTGGGCGCAGGCAGAACCGAGGTGCTGCGGGGCATATTTGGGGCGGATCGCCTGCACAACGGCGCAATACGGGTCTTTGGAAAGGCCGCATGCTTTCGCAGTCCAAAGGATGCCATTCAAATGGAAATGGCGCTAGTGCCCGAGGACCGCAGAGGGCAGGGCTTGCTGCTGCAAAAAAGTATTGCTCAGAACATCAGCCTTCCCTCGCTGCCCCGCCTTGCCCGCATGGGTTTTATCAGCGGGCCCAAGGAAACCGCTGCGGGCGTGCAGTACAGCCAAAAACTGCGGGTGCACCCCTCCGACGCAAAGCTGGCCTGTCATAAACTCAGCGGCGGCAACCAGCAAAAGGTGGTATTGGCACGGTGGACTTTTGCCAACGTCAGAATCCTATTGCTGGATGAACCCACACGGGGCATCGACATTGGCGCCAAACAGGAAATTTACGAGCTAATACACGAGTTTGCACAGCAAGGAAAGGGGATTTTGATCGTCTCTTCCGAGCTGCCCGAGCTTTTGGGCATATGCGACCGCATTTATGTCATGCGGGAAAAGCAGATGGTGGGTGAACTTGCACGCAAGGATTTTTCCGAAGAGGCTATTATCACCATGGCAAGCATTCACGCTTAACAGAAGGAGTATCTACTTATGAACTATCTTGGTCAGCCCAAAATCAGGTCGCTTGCCAAAGACGGCGCCCTCCTTTTGTTTTTGGCTTTTTTATGTGTCGTCATCTCGCTGCTGTCGCCCCGGTTTTTAACAGTCGGCAATTTAATCAATGTAACGAACCAGGTTGCCATTAACGCGTTGCTGGCAACCGGCATGACATTTGTAATTCTGACGGGTGGCATCGATCTCTCCGTGGGGTCTGTGGCCGCGTTATCCGGCATTTTGGTCACCATGTTCATCAAAACAATGCCCAACCCATCGGTCCTTACGGTTTTTGTGGTTGCCATCTTAGGCAGCCTTCTGGTGGGCGGCATCTGCGGCTCCTTTTTGGGACTCTCTGTTGCCTATTTAAACGTGGCGCCCTTCATTGCCGCCCTGGCCATGCTCAGTATTGCACGTGGCGTCGCGTATCTGCTGACCAACAGCAAACCAATTTTCGAGCTGCCGGATGCCTACTTTTACATCGGGCAGGGGCGTGTCGGCCTCATCCCGGTCATCGTTATCATCATGGCGCTGGTATTGGTTGTCTCGCACATCGTGTTAAGCAGGACCTGCTACGGGCGGCATATTTATGCCGTTGGCAGCAACGAGGAGGTCGCCGGCCTGAATGGCATTTCAACGGCCAAGATCAAGCTGTCAGTCTATATCATTTGCAGTGTTTTGGCGGCGTTGGGCGGTGTCTGTCTTTCTTCCAAAATCGGCACCGGCCAACCCTCGGCCGCACAAGGGTACGAGCTGGACGCCATTGCCGCCGTCGTCATGGGCGGCACCAGCCTAAGCGGCGGATCCGGTACCATAGGCAAAACCCTCATAGGGGTGCTGACCATTGGGGTGATCAACAACGGATTAAGCCTGCTGCAGGTGTCTTCCTATGTACAGCAAATCACAATGGGCCTTATCATTATGGCGGCTGTGGTCATTGATCAGTTTAAAAAGAGAAAATAAACGTTGCGTGATTCAGGTTATAGAAAGGTAGTCGCTGTTTATGATTACGACTGTTACTCTTAACCCTTGTGTTGATAAGACGATTACTGTCTATGATTTTAAGGTTGAAAGCACAAACAGGGTTATCAAAAAACGTGAGGACATTTCCGGCAAAGGGATCAACACCAGTGTGTCGTTAAAGCAGCTGGGGTATGATACCACCTGCATGGGAATCAATTTTGCTGAAAACGGCGAACTGCTCAACCAATTTTTGGCCGGGTTGCGGGTCCCCCACGAGTTTGTGATGGGTAATGGCTCGTTGCGCACCAACATTAAAATATTTGATGAGAAACGGCGGACGATGACGGAACTGAACGAGCCGGGAAGCAGTGTTACGGCAGAGATGCTAGAGGTGCTTTGCCAAAAAATTCCTGACGCGGCTGCCAAAAGTGAGATTCTCATCTTAAGCGGCAGTTTGCCGCGCGGTGTCCCGGCGGATTTTTACGCCCGTATCATCGAGGCGATCAAAGACCTTGGGGTTAAAATCATTGTGGATACTTATGGTGAACCCCTTCGCAAAGTCATCAGCAACCGTGTGTTTTTAATCAAACCCAATTTGCAGGAGCTGGAAGAGACCTTTGCGCAAAAAGTGACCTCTACTGCGGAATTAATCCGGGTTTGCCGCCGAATTATCGCCGCCGGTGTGCGCTACATATGTGTGTCACTGGGTAAGAACGGGGCTGTTTTGGTCAGCGAGGATGCCAGTTGGTATTGCGCGGCGCCCGACGTTTCAGTCAAAGGTATTCAGGGCGCCGGGGATTCCATGGTGGCCGGTATTTGCATCGCCATCTTAAAAGGCCTGCCGATGGGGCCAATGCTCCAATATGGCACCGCTGTGTGCGGGGGCTCGCTGCAGCTGGAGGGAACACAAATGTGCCGCCAGAAAGACTTTGATGCTATGTTGACGCAGGTACGCCCGGCTATGATTGACGAGACGCAGGCACTCAGCCATTTTGACCATGACATTGGGTTTTAAGCGTTGCCACAATACCTTGTGGGTCAACAGGTCAAGAGATCAGGAGGTGGATGATGGTTACGACCACAAGTCAAATGCTAAAGAACGCACAGCAGGGCGGTTATGCCGTGGGCGCCTTCAATATTGAAAATATGGAAATGGCCCAGGCGGTGCTGGAAGCCGCCGTACAAATGCGCGCCCCTGTCATTGTGCAGGTTACCCCCGGTACCGTCAAGTACGGCAGCCTTCCGCTTTTCGCGGCCACGGTTACCGCGCTCGCACAGCATGTCGATGTCCCTGTTGCCATCCACCTGGATCATGGGAACAGCTATGATCTTGCGTGCCAGGCCATGCAGGCGGGGTTCACTTCTGTGATGATCGACGGCTCGCTGTGCCCCTATGAAGAGAACATACGCCTCACCGCCAGCGTTGCCGCGGTCGCCGGGGCCAAAGGCATTCCGGTCGAGGCCGAATTGGGAACGGTGGGGGGCAAAGAAGACGGCCACGGCGGAGGGGGGGATGGGCTTACCGACCCTGACCTTGTCGCGGATTTTGTACAGCGCACCGGCGCAAACTCACTGGCTGTGGCAATCGGCACGGCCCACGGCATTTATCAAGGTGTGCCCAGGCTGGATATCGAGAGGCTCAGAACAATCCGCGGCCGGGTGCAGGTGCCGCTTGTGCTCCATGGCGCATCCGGCATACCGGACGCAGATGTAAAAGCATGTATTGCGCATGGCATTTGCAAAGTCAATTTTGCCACCGAACTGCGCATCGCCTACAGCGACGGCGTCAAAGGCTGCCTGCGTCAGGACGCCGGTGTATATGACCCTAAACAATACGGTGCCGCCGGCCGCGAATTTGTACGGCGGGCGGTGACAGCAAAAATGCAGGTTTGCGGGTGCTGCGACCGGGCATGATGGACGATCTGTAAGTGCCGTTGGGAATGCCAGGTCATAGTGGCATGTTCAAAAAGACGCATTTGAAGGCGCATGTCGCTTTTGTCCGTATCATCAGAAATCCCCAGCCATTTAAAATGGCTGGGGATTTCTGCCTCGGGGAAATCCGTGTTTATAAGCGAATTCAGTCGCGCTTTGGGGATGAAGAGAAAAAGATTGATACCGATCTTAAATCAAAATACAGCAGAGGTATAGCCGCTCCGGCAGACATCTAGCATGTCGCTTAAGCCGCGACCGGCTCATACTTTTTGACGCAAAAAGTATGCAAAAACATTTTTTGGGGAAACCACATGGTTTCCCCATCCCCCATCCTTAGGGCGAGGGCATAGGTGCACAGGAAACGCTTGGGCTATGGGGAGACTGTTTTGGGTCTGATTTTGAGGTGCAAACAGCGACGAATGGAAAAAGTTGATACCGATATTAAATCAAAGTGGAGCAGAGGTATAGCCGCTCCGGCAGACATCTAGCTGTCGCTTAAGCCGCGACCGGCTCATACTTTTTGGCGCAAAAAGTATGCAAAAACATTTTTAAGGGAAACCACATGGTTCCCCCACGAACCCCCTCCACTCTCCGAGGGGGATGAAATGAAAAGTGTATTGCAGACAATGAACCCTGTACATCTGCCAGACCGTGATTGTATATTCAAGAACAACCACCCGTTCATCAGCGGGTGGTTGTTGATTCTGCTATCTTTTTGGGCTGACCTCAGTACAATACTTTGGATAAAAACTCCTGTAACCGGGGGTGGCGTGGCGCCTCAAAAAAGGTTTTTGGGGTATTTTGTTCTACAATAAGCCCCTCGTCCATGAACATAACCCGGGTGGCCACTTCTTTGGCAAAGCCCATTTCGTGGGTCACCACCACCATGGTCATCCCTTCGGCCGCCAGCTCTTTCATTAGGGCCAGCACCTCGCCCACCATTTCGGGGTCAAGGGCGGAGGTGGGCTCGTCAAACAGCATGACGTCAGGGTCCATGGCCAGCGCCCGGATAATGGCAATGCGTTGCTTCTGCCCACCGGAAAGCTGGGGGGGATACGCCGCCGCTTTGTCCTCCAACCCTATGCGCTCCAGCAGTTTACGGGCGTTGGCTTCCGCTTCCGGCTTACTTTGCAGCCCCAACTGCACCGGTGCCAGCGTAATGTTGTCCAGTACGGTCATATGGGGAAAAAGGTTGAACAATTGGAACACCATGCCCATCTTTTGACGCAGCTTATCCAAGTTGGTGGATTGATGGGTCAGGTTGACCCCCTCGAACCACACTTCGCCTTCGCTGGGGGTCTCCAGCATATTCAGGCAACGCAAAAAAGTGGACTTGCCCGAACCGGACGGCCCGACGATGACAACCTTTTCGCCCTTTTCAATTGTTTCGGTAATGCCGTTTAACACCATTTTTTCGCCAAACGCTTTTTTAAGCCCTTTAACGTTTATCACTGGCTGCCATCCTCCTTTCCAGCGTCTTTTGCAATGCCGTCAGCCCCAGCACAACCACAAGGTACATCAATGCAATGATGTAAAGGGGCGGATCTTTCACATAGGTGCGGGAGGAGACAATGGTTGCCGCATAGGTCAATTCTTTAATGGCAATAAAAGAAGCCACCGACGTCTCCTTCACCAGCATAATGAACTCGTTAAACAGCGGCGGCAGGATGTTTTTGACAGCCTGGGGCAGCACAATGAACCGCATGGCGGTGTTTTTGCTTAACCCCAGCGAACGTCCGGCCTCCATTTGTCCCCGGTCCACCGACATAATACCGGCGCGGATAATTTCGGCCACATAACCGCCGGAGTTAAGCCCAAAGGCCAATATAGCCACCAAAACGGCATATTCCCCGGGCACCCATTTAAAGATGGAGAAATAAATAATAAACAGCTGCACAATAATTGGCGTACCCCGGATAAACCCGATGTACATATCCGCCAACACTTCCAGGGGTTTGAGCATCCTGTTGTCCAGGGCATATACTTTGACAATGGCCACCAATGTGCCAATAACGACACCCAGCACTGTGGCCCCCGCCGCCATCAGCAGCGTCTGGCCCAAACCGGTGATATACAGCATATAACGGCCGTTTTGGATAAAGGCCTGGTAAAATAAATCGTACATCTGGGAAAAGAATGACATACTTTCACCGCCGCTCGTTTTCAGTCAAATATGGGCGCACACAAAGATGCGCCCATACGGTTATATTTCCAATTTTAAGGAACTTATTCGCCGGTTGTATGTTTAATGAGGAAGGTTTCAATTTTGCCTTCGCTCATCAGCCGGGTCAGGGTGGCGTTAATGGCATCCAGCAGGGTCTTGTTGCCTTTGCTTACGGCAATGGCGTAGGCTTCTTCATCGGAAATCGCCTGGGGCGCCACTTCCAAGTCGGCATTCTTGGCGGCAATGGCATTGGCGGGATGCATATCCACCACCACAGCGTCCAAACGGCCGGCGTTCAAATCCATCGCGGCTTCCAAAGCGGTTTTGTAACCCTTCACTTCCGCGCCGGAATTGTGCAGCGCGCCGTCCTCCAGCTCAATGGCATCGGTCATGAGATAATCGCCGGTGGTGCCAATCTGCACGCCAATCTTTTTGCCCTTCAGGTCGTCGATAACAGCAATAGGGCTGCCTTTTTTCACAATCATATACTGGGAGCTCTTGACATATTCAATGGTGAAATCAACGCTCTTTTTCCGTTCCTCGGTAATCGACATGCCGGCGGCCACAAAATCACCGCGGCCGGCGTTCATTTCGGCAATCAAGCCGTCAAAGTCCATGTCCACCACCTTCAAAGAAACGCCTAAATCTTTGGCAATCTCATTGGCAATGTCTACATCCACGCCCATAGGCTCAATGCCGTCCACATATTCAAAGGGCGGGAAACCGGCGTTGGTCAGCATCACAATTTCACCGGATGCCTGAATGTCATCCACCTTGCGGTACTTTCCGCCGGAGCAGGCCGCCAGGGAAAAGAGCATGACGGCAACCAATAAACAAGCTACTATTTTTTTCATATGTATTTCCTCCTACCAAAACAACAAATTCTATATCTGCGTGTATGATGGCGCGGTTGTCACATCTGCAACCGGCCTCTTGCAAGTATTATACACGATTATGCAAAAAAAGCAAGCATTTTTCGAAAAAAATTCAGTTTTATTCATTTATAATGAATTTTTATTCAATTGATGAATCTGCATGGCCTCGGCAAAATCGGCGGGGTAGGGGGCCGTCACCCGAACCTGCTTGCCGGTCACCGGGTGGGGGAATGCAACCTGCCGGCAGTGCAGGGCCTGCCTTGTCATCAAGGTGCCGCTTTTGCCATACAGGCTGTCGCCAGCCAAAGGATGCCCCATATGGGACATATGCACCCGAATCTGGTGGGTGCGCCCGGTCTCCAGCCGAAAAGCCACCAGGCTGCAACTTTCATCAGGGGCGATGGCCAGCACCTCGTAATGGGTGACGGCGGGCTGACCCTGGGCGCAAACGACCCGCCGCTGCTCCAGGGGAGCCATGCGGTCAATGGGCAAATTTACCGTGCCCGCCTTGTCCAGCAGCACCCCTTCCACAATGCCGATGTAAACTTTGGCGACTGCCTTCCAAAGCTTGCCGCCGGCCAGCTGGTTTTTGGCGGCAACCACGGCGCCGGTGGTGTCCTTGTCCAACCGGTTAATAGGCCGAAATGGGGAGAGCAGGCCCAGTTTTTCGCAGTGGGCGGCCCACACATTGGCCAAGGTGTGGTTCCAATGGCTGCCGGAGGTGTGACAGGGCATATTCGCGGGCTTATTGTAGACAATGACATCGTCGTCTTCATATAAAATGTCCACCTCGATATCGCTTTTCCGGCGGCCTTTGACAGCGGGAATTTGGGGCAGGTTCAGCTCCAACAGGTCCCCGGCCTGCAAAGGATCAATGGTGCGCACATGAACGCCGTTTTTCAAAAGACCGCCGGGGCGGTGTTTCAGGCTTACCACCACCTTGCGGGAAATGCCCATTTTCCACCGGAGGAATTGCTCCACCGTCTTGCCTTCGTCCTCGGGCGCAATATGAAATTGTATGCGCCGGGCAATCTCATTCATCACAGGTCATCCATTTCCATTCTCAATGGGGCAGCCGCCCCCAAAATTGAAAAGGGCGGGTCACCCCGCCCTCATCGTCGCCTATTCATGTTGCCGTAGCGTTACCCCACCACGACACTCCAGCCCTCGGGGCCATTCGCGCGGCCCCACTGGATGTCGGTCAGGCTGTTGTACAGCTTTTGAGATAATGCGCCAATCTTGTTGTCGTTGATGGTCATGACGGTGTCGCCATATTTCAGCTTGCCCACGGGGGAGATGACGGCGGCGGTGCCGGTGCCGAAAATCTCTTTCAGCAGCCCTTTTTGGTTGGCCTCCACCAGCTCGTTTACATCAATGCGCCGCTCGCTTACCTTCACGCCCCAGCTGCGCAGCAGTTCCATGGCCGACATACGGGTGATGCCGGGTAAAATGCTGCCGGAAAGGGCAGGGGTGACCACTTCATCGCCAATGACGAAGAAGACGTTCATCGAGCCCACTTCTTCAATATATTTCTGCTCTACGCCGTCCAGCCACAACACCTGAGCATATCCTTCGGCCTCGGACTTCTCCTGGGCTTTTAAAGAGGCGGCGTAGTTGCCGGCGGTCTTGGCAAAGCCAATGCCGCCCCGCACGGCCCGCACATACTCATTTTCCACATAAATGCTTATGGGATTCAGCCCGGTGGCGTAATAAGCGCCGGAGGGCGAAAGGATGACACAGTAAATATAATTATGGGCCGGATGTACGCCCAGCTTCTCGTCAACCGCCATAATGAAAGGGCGGATGTACAAAGAGGCGTCTTTCATCTTGGGCACCCAGTCTTTCTCAATGCGCAAAAGCTCCATCAGCGAGGACAAAGCAAATGCCTCGTCAATTTCGGGAATGCACAACCGCCGGTTGGAATTGTTCAGGCGGCGAAAGTTTTCGTCGGGGCGAAAAAGTCGAACGTTGCCGTCTTCATCGCGGTAAGCTTTCAAGCCTTCAAACACCTCTTGGGCATAGTGCAGGCAGGAGGAAGCAGGGGACATGGGAATCGGACCAAAAGGTACAATTCGCGGGTCATGCCAGCCTTTGTCTTCCGTATAATTCATCAACATCATGTGATCGGTAAAAAAGGCGCCAAACCCCAGTTTGGATTCGTCGGCAGGCTTTGGTTTTGGGGTTTTTGTCAGTTCAATGCGCAGGTTCATTTGGCAGCATCCTTCCCGGGGCAGTCCCCATATCTCAAAAAATCT
Organism: Oscillospiraceae bacterium; assembly: GCA_031551485.1. Lineage (GTDB taxonomy): Bacteria > Bacillota > Clostridia > Oscillospirales > Ruminococcaceae > JAVBNO01. Next base: position 5,486 of record JAVBNO010000087.1, on the reverse strand, counting down.
TCTTTCTATTCTAACATCATCCGTCGTCATGTGCAAGAGCGGAATCGCCATTGGCGCCAATCCGGCTTGACGAAGGCATATCCACGGGAGGTTCAACCGGGTTTATTTGCTTGGCCAAGGCCGTTTTTTCTTCACGCTTTGCACGCCTAAAGCGGAGCCAAAGTTGTTTTCCGGCCAGGCTGGACGTTTTCTGTGTACCTGTGTTCTCGCCCTAAGGATGGGGCGAGGGGAAACCATGTGGGTTCCCCCGAAAAATGTTTTTGCATACTTTTTGCGCCAAAAAGTATGAGCCGGTCGCGGCTAGAGCGACATGCTAGATGTTTGCCGGAGCGGCTATGTATCTACTTTGTTTCTTTTTGATATCGGTACCAACTTTTTTCATTGCTAAGGCGCTATTGGAGCTTATGCCTAACCAGAGTTGTTCCAACACAAAAAAGGCGGGGATGTCGCCATCCCCGCCCTGTGCGTATTATTTTAGTCGCCCAGCGGCATGCCCGAGGCATCCACGTTAATATTGCCGTTTAAAATCATAATGCCTTCCACAAGGCCCCAAATGGAGGTACCAATGGCGCCAATGCCGCAGGTCAACACCGTAATCAGCAGTTGGGTGACCGCTTTGGCCGTGTACCCCAAATAGAAATTGTGGACACCGAAGCAGCCCAGGATAATGCCCAATACGCCGGCCAACACTTTCGACTTCTGGGTACCGCCGGTCACGTTGACATAAGCGGGGTTTTCTGACGGCTGGCCGCCCTGGGGCGCTTGTCCCGGCGGGACATATTGCCCGCCCGGTTGCCCTCCGGGAATGGGCGCTGCGCTTTTAAACGAAGCGCTGCCGGTCAAAGGGGTGCCACAACGGGAGCAGGCCGTTTCTTTGGGATCCCGGGGCCATGCGCAGTTACCACAAAATTTGTTGCCCGCGCCTACCGGTGCGCCGCAAGCGTTGCAAAAAGTAGAGCCCGGAGCAACCGGTGCCGAGCAGTTTTGACAATACATACTGAACTATCCCTTCTGCGCCACAGGCGCCCTATTTTCTTACGCATCATCACAATGCAATTCCATTTCTTAACAGCTATTATACCATCCTCTTTTTGACAAGACAAGGCCACATATCTTAATATTTCCTTAAATACACATGAAAAAAATTCGAAAATTCATTAAAATAATTCATCAAACACCCTTTGACAGGGCAGGCGGGATTCTTTATACTGGTTTTATTCCCAAAGAAAGGGGGAGCGGTATGAAGCGCGTTTTATCGGCCCTTTTGTGCTGTATTTTGCTGTTGCTTTCCATGGGCTGTGCGCCCCGGTCCACACCGTCCCTTCCACCCGCTTCTGCGGCGTCCGTCCCTTCGCTTCCGCCCTCCGAACCGGTGCCCCCTTCGCTGGATGCGCTGCTGACGCAGCTGATTCAAACGGGGGGGGACGGCAACATCGCGGGCTTTCTGGCCCATCTGGAGGCCACAAAGGGCAATGCAGGCGAGCGTGCCCTGGTTGCTCTCCTCTTGAACGCCCGGGAGGGCAGCGTCACCTTTGGGGGGGGCTTGCGCCAAATTCAGCTGTTGGGTCTGGACGATTCCCCCACCCGGAGCATCGGCCAAAGCGGTGCCGCTTTCGCTGCTGACTGCAACCCCGCCCCGGCTTCTCTGGCGCTGGCCGCCTGCGCCATGCGGGCCACCTGCAGGGCCGAAACGGCGGAAGGCCTTATCAGCATTACGGCGGCGGGGGACTGCACTTTCGGCCAATATCCCGAGGTTGCGCCGAAATACTCTTTTGCTGCCGAGTTTGACAGGCAAGGGCGGAATTTGGCCTTTCCTTTGGCGAAATGCACCCCTTTTTTTGCCAACGATACCGTCACAGTCCTTAACTGCGAAGGCACCTTTACCGAAAGCAACGACATGGCCGAAAAGCGCTTTCGCTTTAAAGGGCCGGCTGCCTATGCCCAAATGTTTGCCAACGGGAATGTGGAGCTGGTTAATCTGGCCAACAACCACACCTATGATTATAAGGACGAGGGCTACACCGACACCATGGCGGCGCTGGATGCCACCGGCGTGGCCTATTACGGGCGGGAACTTATTCATTACGCCGAAACGCCGGACGGCAAAGTCGCTTTTATCGGTTACGAAATGGTCAATGCCGAACCGGATATGACCGAGGCCCTTGCCCGGGATATCGCCACGGCCCGGCAAAAGGGCGCTGTTATGGTGGTGGTCAGCTTTCATTGGGGGCTTGAATACGCCAACGAGGCCAATGCATACCAGCAAGCCACAGCCCGTCTGGCGGTAGACACCGGGGCCGATCTGGTCATCGGCCATCATCCCCACGTCCTCCAGGGGGTGGAGATCTACAAAGGCAGAACCATTCTCTATTCACTGGGTAATTTCGCCTTTGGCGGCGACGAGGAATGCAAGCAGATGGAAACGATGATCTTCCGCCAAAGCTTTTCCCTCAAAGACGGTGTCGTCACCCCCCAAACCATCATGCTCATCCCTTGCCACATGTCCTCCTCCGGCGACCGCAATGATTATCAACCCACCCCTGTTTTCGGGGCCGAAGGAGACCGGATTGTCCAGTGGGTATATGACTTGTCTGCCGCCCTGTCGGATGGGTTACGCCGAACTCCCTGACAGCTACCGGAAAATGCGATTTTATGGCGAATTGATCGTGATCGCAACCGCGAAACATCGGAAATAAAGTTGAATATTAGTGTATTTTATATTTAATATACTATTCGTAATACTTTGGAATGCCCGTGAAGAGAGCGAGATTTGAAGGCAAGAATTTGCGTTTTTATGCGGGCTGGGTTGCCCAAAATCTCAAATATTCCTAATAGTATTTCATTTTAATAATTAACATAAAGTATATTTATATTATTTGTAAATATTTAGAAAATATATCCAATTAGTAAAATATTGTAAACTGAAAAATATAATAAAATAATACGAAAAGTATTTTGTAAAAAGATACGAAACAAGGGGAAAATTGCGGTTTTATTCAAATGTTGATTAGTATTTGTATAAATTGTAAATAATATACTGAAAGAAATATACTTGTTGAATAATTTATTATATTTATACTTATAATTTTCTTTTTCCAGTTAGTATATAATTTTATATATTAAACAAAAATTGGAAAACAGATCATTGCAGGAAACACTTTGCAGCCATCGGTCCATTTCTGTTTCGCACAAAAGTCCCGGTGTACACCGGGACTTTTTGCCGGCCGTACATTTGGGGCTGCCCCCAATGGCAAATGTGGCCTTTTTATACGCATTTCCCCACTACGGTGGGCGTTTGTCCTATGTCCAACACCCGCTGTACAATCGCTTGCCATGTGGCGCAACCCACAACGCCGTCGGGGGCAAGGCCTACGGTTTGCTGAAACCGGCGAACGGCGTCGGCCATTTTGGGGCCAAAGATGCCGTCCAATCCGCCCCCGGTAAAGCCCAAAGCATTCAGCGCATCTTGCATCACAAACACATAGACGCCTTTGCTCCCTTGCCGTATGGCGGGATATCCCCCCACCGCGCAGGCGGGGACGCCGGTGCGCCGGTCCATATGCACCCATCCGGGAGTCATCGACAGCGGCTCTACATACCCCCAGGCGCCGGTGGCGACGGCAGTGTTGTAAATTTTTTGCCGCTGGGCGGCGGTAAGAGTCTGGCCTACATCAAAAGCCACCCCGGCATAGTGTTGAGACGAGCCGGTATGCCCCCCTTCCCAAATGCGTTTAAACGCGTACCACAGGGGAATCGGCGCGCCGTAAGCCAGGCGGGTTTTATTCCAGGCCACCAGAGCCCGGCGATCGGTCCACAGCACCGGGGAGCAAGAAGCCCCTTTAAACTCCCGCACGGTCAATGTACGCCCCTCCACATAGGGCATGGCATCGCCTAAATCTTTTTCATATTTCTCCACCAAATTACTTTGGTCGTTGTAAACATAAACAATTTCCATTCACTTCGAGTCCTTTCTCCGTTATGATTACATTATCAGTGTATTCGGCGCTTTTTTCTTTGTGCGGCTGTGCAAGCTGCGGGATATATCTTTGTAACTTTTGCTGTAAAATTGCCTTAAATATGCTATACTAATAAAAATCAAAAGCACGGTCTTTGTTTTTTTAACAAGGCCTTGGCCCTTGGGCCGTCATATTTAAGGAGTGAACCCCATGCAAGACAACAGACATCCCTCGACGCAGTATCTGGTCCAGCTGTCGCTGTTGGCCGCCATCGAAATCATTCTCGCGTTCACCCCCTTGGGTTATATTCCGGTGGGCGTGGTGCGGGCCACCACCATCCACATCCCCGTCATCATCGGCGGCATTGTGCTGGGGCCGATGGCCGGGGCAATTTTGGGCGGCCTTTTTGGCCTCACCAGCATCGTCATCAACACCATCACACCCACAGTTACTTCCTTTGTTTTTTCCCCTTTTTACAGCGTGGGCGCCACCCAGGGCAACGGCTACAGTCTCCTCATCGCCCTGGTGCCGCGCATCCTCATCGGCGTGGTGGCTGGTTGGGTATTCCGTTTTGTGGCCTCCTTCGATAAAAGCAAAGTCGGCGCCTGCATCGCCGCAGGGCTGCTGGGGTCAATGACCAATACGGTGCTGGTACTGGGAGGCATTTATGTTTTCTTTGGCGAAGGATATGCCGCCGCCAAAAACATCCCCCTCAGCGGTTTGTTCACCGCGCTGATGGGCATTGTCTCCTTTAACGGCGTCATCGAGGCCGTTGTGGCCGCCATTATTACGGTGGCGTTGGCCCAACCCATTTTGCGCTTTATCAATCGGGCGTCAACCTAATGGCGCTCAATTGCTTTTACCGCCGCGGCGGTATATAATAAGGTTCAAATAGAGAGAGTATTCAGTACAGGGGCAGGGTATCACAATTCGTGCGGAGGTAAGACAGTATGTCGGACAAGCAGAAGGCGCTGGAAACGGCGCTCAATCAAATTGAAAAGCAATTTGGCAAAGGCGCGGTCATGAAACTGGGCCAAAACTCTACCCTCAATGTGGAGGCAATCCCCACCGGTTCCCTGTCGCTGGATATGGCGCTGGGCATTGGCGGCGTGCCCCGGGGGCGCATTGTGGAAGTTTTCGGCCCCGAAAGCTCGGGTAAAACGACGGTGGCCCTCCATGTGGTGGCCGAGGCCCAAAAGGCCGGCGGCGATGCCGTCTTCATCGATGTCGAGCACGCCCTTGACCCTGTGTACGCCAAAAATCTGGGTGTAGACATCGACGCGCTGCTGGTGTCGCAACCAGACACCGGCGAGCAGGCACTGGAAATTTGCGAAGCGCTGGTGCGTTCGGGCGCCATCGATGTGGTTGTTGTAGACTCGGTGGCCGCCATGGTCACCAAAGCGGAAATTGAAGGGGAAATGGGGGACACCCATGTGGGGCTTCAGGCCCGGTTGATGTCCCAGGCGCTGCGCAAACTGACGGGCGCCATCTCCAAATCCAACTGCTGCTGTATTTTTATCAACCAGCTCC
>JAVBNO010000045.1:0-41012 GCA_031551485.1 Oscillospiraceae bacterium | reverse complement strand
GTGACGCTCTTATGATTAAAAAAGACTGACGTTGATACTGATATCAACTGGAAACACGGCAGACGCACAGCCGCTCCGGCAGGCATATAGCCTGTCGCTCAAGCCGCGACTGACTCATACTTTTTGGCGCACAAAGTATACAAAAACATTTCTTTGGGGAAACCACATGGTTTCCCCCACGCCCCATCCTTAGGGCGGGGCATTGGTGCGCGGGAAACGTTTAGCTATGGGAAGGACGGGTTTGGCACGCAAACGGGGAAGAAGAACAATCTTGATACCAATATTAATATAGAAGTGGAGTAGACGTGCGGCCGCTCCGGCAGGTATATAGTCTGTCGCTAGATCCGCGACTGGCTCATAATTTTTGGCGCAAAAAGTATGCAAAAACATTTTTCCGGGGAAACCACATGGTTTCCCCCTCGCCCCATCCTTAGGGCGGGGGCATTGGTGCACAGGAAACGCGTGGCTCTGCGGGGAGGACGGATTTGGGTCTGGTTTTAAGGTGCAGACGGTGAAAAAAGCCGGTACCGATATTGAATCAAAGTTGAGTAGACGCACAGCCGCTCCGGCAGGGATGTTGCCTGTCGCTAAAGCCGCGACTGGCTCATACTTTTTGGCGCAAAAAGTATACAAAAACATTTCTTTGGGGAAACCACATGGTTTCCCCTAAGAACCCCCTCCACTCTCCGAGGGGGATGAAATGAAAAGTATATTGCAGACAATGAGCCCTGTACATCTGCCAGATTGTGATCGTATCAGCGTCATTTAGGCGCGGCTTGTAATCAAGGGCTACACCCGCTACAGAAAAGCGCCCCGCCAAAGTAAATGGGCGGAGCGCTTTTTGATCGGATGCAGTATGTTTACAGGCTTTGCAAAAATGCGCTGACTTGCGCTTTTGTGAGACCAATGCCGCTGGCGGCCGCCAGCACTTTGGCGCCGCTTTTATATGTGGGCACCACCTGAATGCCCACTTCTTCATAGGCATGGCGCAAAGCGGCTGCTTCCTGCGTGGCAAAGCGGCCTTCGTCCAACGCGGCGGCAAAGGCCCCTACATCCGCCCCGGCCTCTTTGGCGCAAAGCAGCAGCACGCCGGTCTCCTCAATGTCTTGGCCCCGAACATACAAAGCGCGAAACACCGCGTCATGGTAGGCCCAAAGCTGCCGGTCATCGGCGCCCGCCGACACCAGAAAATGCATGCCCTCAAACGCTTTGTCGCTGTGGGGGACGGGGGAGAAGCATTTGCCCAGTGGCAGCCCCGCCGCCTGGGCTGCCGGCGCAATGTACTGCTGCCACCAGCCGGTTTCTGCCGGTGTTGTCATCCGTTTTTCGGGGCGGGGGTGGGCTTCGCAAGCCTGCCAGCAAATGCGCACCCGGGGGAAATCGGGCAGGCATTCTTTCAGGTAATGTAGCCCCAAATAGCAAAAAGGGCAGGCGTAATCAAAATATACATCCAGCATTTTGCTTGTCTTCATCGGACACGCCCTCCTTTAAACTTGCGGTTCTATTTTGTGTCTTTGGCGTCCCGTTCCCGCACAACAATGCGCACGGGGGTGCCCTCCAGCCCAAAGCGTTCGCGGATTTTGTTCTCGATGTACCGCTGGTAGGAAAAATGGAACAAATCTGCCCTGTTGACGAAAGTTACAAAGGTGGGGGGGCGGGTGGAGGCCTGTGTCATATAGTAAATTTTCAGCCGTTTGCCTTTGTCGGAAGGCGGCTGGACCCGGGCGGTGGCATAAGCCAATAAATCGTTGAGCTGGCCGGTGGAAACGCGCATGGCGTTCTGACTGTTGACAAAGTTGATGAGCTCATAGAGGGCTTCTACCCGCTGGCCGGTTTTGGCCGAGATGAAGATGAAAGGGACATAGGACATAAAGGCAAAGTCCACCTCCAGCTTTTTGCGCATCTCCTGCATGGTTTTGTCGTTTTTTTCCACCGCGTCCCATTTGTTTACCGCCACAATGCAGCCTTTGCCCTGTTCGTGGGCATAGCCCGCCACCTTGGAGTCCTGCTCGGTAAAACCTTCCAGGGCGTCGATCATGATGACGCACACGTCGCTGCGGTCCACCGCCATATAGGAGCGCAGGACGCTGTATTTTTCAATGGATTCTTCCACTTTGCTTTGGCGGCGGATGCCGGCGGTGTCAATGAAAATGTATTGGCCGTGTTGATTTTCCACCGTTGTGTCGGTGGAGTCGCGGGTTGTGCCCGCAATGTCGGACACAATGACCCGCTCTTCGCCGGCCATTTTATTGATCAGGGAAGACTTGCCCACATTGGGCTTGCCGATGACCGCCACTTTAATGTGGTCATCGGTGTCTTCCTCTTCTTTGTCAAAATCGATATAGTCGAACACGGCGTCCAAAAGATCGCCGGTGCCGTGCCCGTGCACCGAGGAAACTGCCACCGGGTCCCCCAGCCCCAAATTGTAAAATTCATAGAAGTCGGGGGGCAGATCGCCCAACTGGTCGCATTTGTTGACGCACAACACCACCGGCTTGCCGCTTTTTTGCAGCATCGACGCCACTTCGCTGTCGGTGGCGGTGACGCCGCTGCGCAAATCGGTCACCAGAATGATGACGTCGGCGCTGTCGATGGCCAACTGGGCCTGGCGGCGCATTTGGGACAAAATTACATCCCCTGTAAAGGGTTCGATGCCGCCGGTGTCCACCAGCATAACCTCCTGCCCGCGCCACCCACAAGCGGCATAAATGCGGTCGCGGGTGACACCGGGCGTGTCTTCTACAATAGAAAGCCGCCGGCCAATTAACTTATTAAACAAGGTGGATTTGCCCACATTGGGGCGGCCTACCACGGCCACAATCGGTTTAGCCATTTTTTATCTTCTCCACTCTTTTTTACTTTTCTTTTTTTCGGAAAAAGAAAAGTAAACAAAAGAAAAACCAATCCGCAATATGCCTACTGCAAAACAGGGGCCTTAATGCTCGGAACTAACGTGCCGCCCGTTTACGGCAAAAGTACAGCAAGCAAAAGAAAAACCAATCCGCAATATGCCTCCTGCAAAACAGGGGCCTTAATGCCCGGAACTACCGTGCCCCCGTTTACGGCAAAAGTACAGCAAGCAAAAGAAAAACCAATCCGCAATATGCCTACTGCAAAACAGGGGCTTTAATACCCGGAACTAACGTGCCCCCCGTTTACGGCAAAAGTACAGCAAACAAAAGAAAAACCAATCCGCAATATGCCTCCTGCAAAACAGGGGCTTTAATACCCGGAACCGGGACAATGATCATGACAGGCGATAGGCGCGGGTAAGGGTTTTGCCGATATTGACGCTGGCCTCTTTCACAAGGCCGTTATAATCGTAATTGCCGTGAATCGCCCGGCCGCCGCCCACATAGATGGCCACATGGTCCACACCGCCCAGCTCGCCGTAGTCGGGGCCGTATTCAATGATGTCGCCGGGGCGCAGATCACTGATAGACACTTGGGTCGCCCTGCTGCGGTAGGAGATGTAGTCATACCAGTTACCGGTCATGGGTGACATGACCTGCTGGCCGGAGCCGGAATAGCCAAGGTCGCCAAGGGCATGCTGCACCAATTCCCAGCAAAAGCCCTGTCGGGTGCCGATATATTGGCGGGCGGCCGCCACAAGGGGGTGGGCGTAGTCGACGCCGGCGGAGGCACCTGCCGTGGCTGTCGCGCCCGAAGTAGCCGGTGTTGCCGAAGGGGTCGGGGCTTTTTCTGCCTCTTGCGCCTGCCACTGGTCATATGAGGCGCGCACCTCGGCTTTGGCGTCGCCCAGCGCTTTGCCCATCGCCGCCAGGGCATCCGCTTCGGCGGACTCGTCCCCCAGCAACGCTTTGGCCTTGGCAATGGTCGTCTTCAAGTCCTCCTGGGTGGTCACATCGGCCACCCGGTCGGCCGTCTGCTGCAACAGGCGCTCCGCCTCGGCAATCCAGCCTTCCAAGTCGGACACGGCCTTTTGCCGGCGGGCCGCAGTGACAGCGGCCGTTGTCGCTGTCAGTGTTTGGGCCGTTTCCTGCATGGCGCCGGCGGTATGTTCCAGGGTTTGGGCCGCCGCGGCATAGGCCGCTTTACCGCCCTGGACGGCGGGCGTGGCATCGGCGCTTTGCAGCGCATGGGCCTTTTCAATTTGGGCTTTTAAATCATCCAGCAGGGCCGGATTGGCCAAAGCGTCCGGCGGGGTATTGGCCGCTGCATCGGCCGCCGGGGCCAGCGCGGCCTCCAGGGTTTGGGCCGCTGCCTCCTTTGTTTGTGCCGCCGTGGTATAGGCCGCTTTGGCAGCGGCAAGGGCCTGCTGCTCGGTATAATAATACCAGCCGCCGCAGGTGCCGGCCAGCACCAGAAGGAGCACCGGCAACAACAGCCACCACTTGCCCTTTTTGGGGCGTGGCTTGGGTTCAGGAACTTTGTCTTGTTCGATCGGGCTTGCCGCCGGTTCAAGCTCTGTTGTCATACGACACGTTACCCTTCCTCATTCTTATTAATGGTGCGTTCGGCCCGGTTTATGCAGCGCCTGCAAAAGAGCCCAGCCGTCCACATCCACCACTTCCACTGCGGCTCCCAGCCGGGCAGACAGCGTTTCCACCGTCATATCGTCCAAAAAGCGGTCTTGTTCGTGGCGCAGCATCACCGAAGGGATGAGCAGACGCCCTTCCACCTTCCCGCTTAGGGCGTAAGCAATGTCCTCGCCGCAGATCAGGCCCGCCACTGTTACCGTTTCGCCAAACAGGCGGTTGGGTATCGCTTCTACTTTGACATTTTTGCCTTGGCAGGCGGGGTGGGCGAGCAAGGTCCGCAAAAAAGGGGCAGCAGCCTGCCCGGTGGCGATGGTTGCCGTCGGGGCGGGGGCGGCGGGGGGTTCTTCCTCCAGGGCTTGTGCCCATTCGCTTTGGAGGAGGGACAAAAGGCCCACCCCGTTTTCCAGCTGGTTAAAATCGCCGTAAAAGGGGGCGGAGGGGATGGCTTTTCCCGCCAGCAGATAGAATTCATCGGCGGCGTAGCAAATACGCTCCCCATGCGTTTTTTGCAGCCGGTCGCCCAGCGCTTCCACCTGGGCCACCACATCGGCCGCCTCGGCAGGGGTGAACAACCGCAAGGGCGACAGCCCCTGGCGGTGTTTTGTCAGACCCACGGGCACCACGGCAATGCTTTGCATGGCGGGATAAAAGGCGGCCAGGTCGGTCAGGCTTTTTTTCAACGCAGCGCCGTCGTTGACACCGGGGCAGAGGACGATTTGAGTATTGAGCATAATGCCGCCGTCGGCCAGCATGGCAAGAAAGCGCAAACTGTCGCCCGCCTTGGGATTTTTCATCATTTGCACCCGCAAAGCGGGGTCAGTGGTGTGCACCGAAATATTGACAGGGCTCAGGCGCATTTCAACAATGCGCCTGACGTCCCGTTCGGTCAGGTTGGTCAGGGTGATATAGTTGCCGAACAAAAAGGACATCCGGCTGTCGTCATCTTTGACATAGAGGGTGGGGCGCAGGCCCTTTGGCATTTGGTCCACAAAGCAAAAAATACATTTATTGCGGCAGGTGCGCTGCTCGTCCATCAAATAGCTTTCGAAGCAAAGGCCCGGTTCCTCATATTCCTCTTTTTCAATGCAAACGGCATACGCGCTGCCGTCGGGCCGCCGCAGATGCAGGGTTAATGTCTCTTCCAGCATGTAAAAGCGGTAATCCAGCACATCGTCAATGTCCCGTTCGCCAATGCGCAGCAGAATATCCCCCGGCGCAATGGCGGGCTTTGCGCTGGCGGCGGCGCTGCCAGGGGTAATATCTTGAATGGTGACCGGCATGGAAACACCGCCCTTTCATAAACTGCTTGTTTTCTGGCCCCTGGTAACAGGCAAAGGGGCGGGTCAACAACCCGCCCCCATCCAAAGCCTCTGTTTAGGCTTCTTCCATTTTGATGATCTCTCTGCCCTTATAGAATCCGCAGCTTGCGCAAACTCTATGCGGAGGGGTCAGAGCGCCGCAATGGGCGCATTTTGTAAAAGCGGGCGCAGACAGCTTCCATACGTTGGAGCGTCTCTTATCCCTTCTTGTTCTTGAAACTTTTCTCTTTGGCACGGCCATGGGTCCAGCACCTCCCAGTACTTTTATCGTTTATACGTTCAAATTAATCCAAATGGGCGCAGTCGCAGGTTGTTTCGTTTAAATCACATCCGCAGTGGGAACAAAGCCCCTTGCAGTCTTCCTTGCATAGGTGGCGGAAGGGAAGCCACAGCAATATATCGGAAACAACTGTCTCGGTAACATCCAAAAGTCCCTCGGGCAGCACCAAAAATTCGTCGTTGTCCTCGCCTGCCAACCTGCGCACCAGCACGTGGTGAAAGTCGGGCTGCTCTTCCTTGTGGAAGATGGCCAGGCAACGGTCGCACCGCAAATCCATTGAAAGATAGGCGATGTAGGAAAGGGTGGTGATGCCAGCTGTATTTTCCACTTTGCCTTTCACGGCCACCGGGGCGGTAAAAGGCTTGTGGCCGCCGGAAAGAACAATGTCGGACAAATCAAGGCTGTAGTCAACATTGACCACTTCGCCCTGAATATCCATTACACTGCCAACCCGCAGGCTAAGGGGGGCTTTTGGGGATGCCGGCCCCGTCGTTTGGGGCGGTTTGTCTGCTTTTGCCATTTTGTCGCCTTTATTCCTGGGCTGCGGTGGCTATCGAGACGAACCGCGCCGGGTTAATCTTGACGCCGGGGCCCATTGTGCTGGCCACGACGCAGGAACGGATATACTGACCTTTGGCGGCGGCGGGCTTTGCGCCCACAATCGCGTTCATCAGGGTATCAAAGTTTTCCTGCAGTTTCTGGGGGCCAAAGCTTACTTTGCCAATGGGGCAGTGAATGATGTTGGTTTTGTCCAGACGATATTCGATTTTACCGGCTTTCGCCTCGGTTACGGCACGGCCCGCGTCGGGGGTTACGGTGCCGGCCTTGGGGTTGGGCATCAGGCCGCGGGGGCCCAACACTTTACCCAAACGGCCCACCACGCCCATCATGTCGGGGGTGGCAATGACCACATCGAAATCCATCCAGTTTTCGCTTTGGATTTTTTGCATCAAATCCTCGGCGCCTACAAACTCGGCGCCGGCGGCTTTGGCCGCGTCTGCCGCGTCGCCTTTGGCGAAAACGAGCACGCGCATTTTTTTGCCGGTGCCGTTGGGAAGCACTACCGCGCCGCGCACCTGTTGGTCCGCGTGGCGGGAGTCGACGCCCAAGCGGACATGGACTTCCACAGTTTCGTCAAATTTGGCCTTAGCTGTTTTCGTGCAAAGCTCTATGGCCTCGGTGGTGTCGTATAATTTCAGCGCTTCAATCAGCTTTACGCTGTCTGTATATTTTTTTCCGAATTTCATTAGTCGGCCACCTCCACTCCCATGCTCCGGCAAGTGCCGGCAATCATGCTCATTGCGGTTTCAATGCTGGCTGCATTGAGGTCGACCATTTTGGTCTCGGCGATTTGGCGGATTTGGTCTTTGGTAATTTTGCCCACTTTGGTTTTGTTGGGCACACCAGAACCGCTCTCCAGCCCGATTGCCTTTTTAACAAGCACCGCGGCGGGGGGTGTTTTGGTGATAAAGGAAAAAGAACGGTCGGCGTAAACGGTAATGACAACAGGAATAATTAAACCAATGTCATTTTTCGTGCGCTCGTTAAATTCCTTTGTAAAGCCCATAATGTTCACGCCATGCTGACCCAGGGCAGGGCCAACCGGCGGCGCCGGCGTCGCTTTACCGGCAGGTATCTGCAACTTAATGTAGCCGATAACCTTTTGCGCCATTGATTAAGCACCTCCATCGTGCGTGGTTTTTTCGGAAAGGCTCATATTTCCTTTCCTCCCACTCTTTACTTTCTTTTTGCGAAAAAAGAAAGTAAAAAAGAAAAACAATTTTGCGGCTGTTGGGCTGCGGGCCCAAAACTTACTTTTTACATTCGATCCGCCGCAAAAAAGATGATGCGTCAATCCAGTGTTTCCACCTGATCCAAATCCAGCTCCACTGGGATTTCTTTGCCCATCATGGAGACGGTGACTTTCACAAGCTCTTTTTCCAGCTCAATGGAATCCACCACACCGATAAAGCCTTCCAGATAACCGTCGATGACCCGCACCGAGTCGCCCACTTTGAAGTTGATGATGATTTCGTGACGCTCGACGCCAAACTTGGCCACTTCCGCGTCGGTAAGGGGCACCGGTTTGGAGCCCGGCCCGACAAAGCCCGTGACACCGCGGATATTGCGCACCACGTACCAGGAATCGTCGGTCATAATCATCTTCACCAGCACATAGCTGGGAAACAGTTTTCGTTCCACTTCTTTTCTCTGGTTGTCCTTAATTTCGGTCACCATTTCTGTTGGCACGGTGACTTCCTGGATCAGGTCGTGGAGCTTGCGGTTTTCCACCGCTTTTTCAATATTGGTGGCCACCTTGTTCTCATATCCGGAATAAGTGTGGATCACATACCATTTGGCTTCTTCCGACATGTTTGCCTCCAGTCTCCCAATCCTGATTTAAACTTGCTGCCCAAAATGCATCAGGATACTTGTAAAAACTTGTTGATTGCAGTGATGAACGCCGTGTCGATCAGTCCTACGCAAATGGCCGCAATGACCATAAAGGCCAGCACGATCAGCGTATTGTTGACCATCTGTTTCCGGGTGGGCCATACTACTTTTTTCAGCTCGCCGGCCATGTCCTTCAGAGAACGAATGATTCTGGCGACAAAACCGGGCTTCTTGTTCGAATCCGACATGGTTTTGCTCCTTTCCTACTTCGACTCCTTGTGGACTGTGTGCTTGCGGCAGAAACGGCAGTACTTGTTCATCTCCAGCCGGTCCGGGTCGTTCTTTTTGTTTTTCATGGTGTTGTAGTTGCGCTGCTTGCATTCCGCGCAGGCAAGGGTAATTTTTACCCGCATGATTCGGCACCTCCTGAAATTCGGATTGTTTTGCCTCCCTCTGTCCGTGTGAAGAAAGAGTCCTCTTTTTACCCCGCCAATCCGGGAAAACAGGGCACAAAAAAAGAACCCTTTTTTAGAGGTAGAGTTAGTTTATCATAATTGTTTTTGTAAAGTCAAGGGATTTGACGAAAAAATGCGATTTTTTACGACTTTAACGCAATGATTTTTGCCTTTGGCCGCCACTGTAAAGACAACGGGGCTTTTCGGTTCTAAAAAAGTCCGTTTAATCACTATATTCAGCATGGGCCTCAATTGAACCGATACGGGGTTTGTGTTATGATATCTAGTGTAATGATGACAGTGGAGGCTGGTTTGATGAAGAAGCGCACAGTGGCCGTCATTTTTGGCGGGGCCAACTCGGAGCACGAAGTTTCCTGTATTTCAGCGGCGTCGATTTTGGAAAACATTGACCGGGACAAATATGACGTTTTGGCCATCGGCATTACAAAAGACGGCCGATGGTACCGCTTTTTGGGCACCCCCGCCGACATGCGCGATGCCCGGTGGGCCCAGCCTCATCTGATTTCTCCCGCGTTTCTCTCCCCCGATGCCGGCGCCAAAGCTTTTGTGGAGCTGGCGGCCGACGGCGGTTGCCGCCTGCTGCCGGTGGATGTGATTTTTCCGGTGCTGCATGGCCGCAAAGGGGAAGACGGAACCATTCAGGGGCTTTTTGAAATGGCGGATATTCCCTATGTGGGGTGTCATGTCATGGCCAGCGCCAACTGCATGGACAAAGCGGTCACCAAAACGCTGTTGTCCGCCAGCGGCATTCCCAACGCCGCCTGGGCGCTGGTGACACCGGAGGAACTGGCCCGCTTTGACGCGCTGGAAGAGGCGCTGGCGGCCAAGCTGCATTATCCAATGTTTGTCAAGCCCGCCTGTTCCGGTTCGTCGGTGGGGGTTGGCAAAGCCAAAGACAAGGCCGCGCTGCGGGCCGCTTTGGAGGTGGCCTTTGGGGAAGATGAAAAAGTGCTGGTGGAGGAAATGTTGACAGGGCAGGAGATTGAAAGCGCCGTTATGGGCAATCATAATCCTGTGGCTGCCGCCGTGGTGGGCGAAATTGTCCCCCGCCACGAGTTTTACGACTACGCCGGCAAATATCTGGACAATTCCACCGATTTATATATTCCTGCCCGCATTTCCGACGCCCGCCGGGACACCGTTCGGGAGATGGCGGTGGCGGCTTACAAAGCGCTGGGGTGCCGGGGGCTTGCGCGGGTGGACTTTTTCCTGCGGCCCGACGGCAGCGCCGTCCTCAACGAAATTAACACGCTGCCCGGCTTCACCAACATCAGCATGTTTCCCAAGATGTTTATGGCGGCGGGGATGACTTACAGCGAAATCATTGACAATCTGATCGAGCTGGCCCTGCATCCCGAAGCCTGAGCCGGCGGCGCAAAAGGGGCTGGAGCCGCTTTTGGATTTGTGATATAATGCACTGTACCGGGGCGTTGACAGGCCCTGTGGAAGCGGAAAGAGGGAAGAGAAAGTGGCGACGAACAAAGAGGCGCTGATCACCATCCGGGGCGTGCAAAACGCTGACGGCGAACGGGACGAAGTGGAGCTGTTTACCACAGGGCGTTTCTCCCGCAAAGGGGAAAGCTTTTGCATCTCCTACGACGAAACGGAGGCCACCGGGTTTGCGGGCACCCGCACCACACTGCAGGTAGACCCGGAGCGCGTCACTATGTCCCGCTCGGGGCGGGCGCGCTCCCAGCTGATCATTGAGCAAGGGGTACGCCATCTGTGCAATTATGACACCGGTTACGGCCCTTTGACCATTGGCATTTTTGGGGACAAGATCGTCTCCTCCCTGGGGGAAAACGGGGGGGAGCTGGCGTTTAAATATTCTCTGGACATTGAAACCGCGCTGGCCAGCGAAAACGAAGTGTATGTCAACGTTCAGCTGCAGAGTTGACGGCCGCGAATACCCGGTAACCGACCGCATATAAAGGAGAAGGACAACCCTATGGCCAACATTGCGCTTGCAACCCAGCAAATGGTACAAGAAATGCTTACCGCCGCCTTCCGGCTGGCGATTGACGCGGGGGAACTGCCCAACGGGAATGTGCCCGCTTTTGTGGTGGAAGTGCCCGCCGATACATCCAAGGGGGATTTTGCCACCAACGCCGCCATGGTCAGCGCCCGGGCCTTCGGCCTGCCACCCCGCAAAATCGCGGAGATTCTGGCCGCCCGGCTGCCCCTTGACGGCAGCTTTTTTGACCGGGTGGAAATTGCCGGGCCGGGCTTTTTAAATTTTTTCGTCAGCCCCCGGTGGTTCGCCCGAATTGTGGCGGAAATTTTGGAGGGAAAAGAGCAATACGGCCGCAGTGACCACGGCAAAGGCGAAAAAGTGATGGTGGAGTTTGTCTCCGCCAACCCCACCGGCCCCATGCACATGGGCAACGCCAGAGGCGGCGCCATCGGCGACTGCCTGGCGTCGGCTTTGGACTGGGCAGGGTACAACGTCACCAGGGAATTTTATGTGAACGACGCCGGCAACCAAATTGAAAAGTTCGGCCTTTCGCTGGAAGCCCGTTATCTGCAGCATTTTAAAGGGGAAGAGGCTGTGCCGTTTCCCGAGGACGGCTATTTCGGCGACGATATTACCGCCCACGCCAAAGCGTTTGCTGGCATTTACGGCGAAAAATATGTGAATGCGCCCACCGATGAACGTCGGCAGATCCTTGTGGACTACGCGCTGCCGCTGAATATTGAAAAGTTGCGCAGCGATTTGGAGCGCTATCGCATTGTTTACGACGTATGGTTCCGGGAAAGCAGCCTGTACCCAGACGGGGTGGCGGGCGCTGTGGAGGCGTTGCGGCAAAAGGGCGCAGTTTATGAGCAGGACGGGGCGGTGTGGTACCGCGCCACCGACTTTGGGGCCGAAAAGGACGAAGTGCTGATTCGGCAAAACGGGCATCCCACTTATTTTGCCGCCGACATCGCTTATCATTACCATAAATTTGCCGTCCGGGGTTTTTCCCGGGTCATTAACGTCTGGGGGGCCGATCACCACGGCCATGTGGCCCGGCTTAAGGGCGCAATGGACGCCATCGGCCTTGACGGGAGCAAGCTGGACATTGTGCTGATGCAGCTGGTACGCCTTCTCAAGGACGGCCATCCCTTTAAGATGAGCAAACGCACCGGCAAATCGGTCACCCTTTCCGACCTTTTGGAAGAGGTGGAAATTGACGCCGCCCGCTTCTTTTTCAATATGCGGGAGCCCAACTCCGCGCTTGATTTTGACTTGACACTGGCTGCCGAACAATCGAGCCAAAACCCGGTTTATTATGTGCAGTACGCCCACGCCCGGATTTGCAGCATCCTGAAAAACTTGGCGGCCCAGGGCATTGCCCCCCGGGAAACCGGGGAGGCCGAGCTCCTTTTGCTGTGCCAGCCGGAGGAGCAGGAGCTGATCCGGCTGCTGGGGCAGTTGCCCGGCGAAATTGTAGGGGCCGCGGTCTATTACGACCCGGCGCGGCTGACCCGCTTTGCCATTGACGTCGCCACCCTTTTCCACAAGTTTTACAACACCCACCGGGTGAAAGGGGAAGAGGAGGCGCTTTTGCAGGCGCGGCTGGCCCTTTGCCAAGCCACCGGCATTGTGCTGCGCAATTTGCTTTCTTTGCTGAAAATTACCGCCCCGGAAATTATGTAGCCCTTCCTTCATCTTGGCCGGGCGTAGCAGGATATCCCACATAAATTTTTAGGGGAAGATGGGCGCATATCTTCCCTTTTTTATGTCAAAGGTATATTTAAACGATTGTGCGGGCAGCGGCCCGGCACTCGTTGACCACTGCGCAATGCTTTTTCGTCTTTTAAGCGCCTGTTTTCTACATACTGCACAAAAATTCCCCGGCGTTTTTTTGCAAATAATGGCATAAAATACTAGTCATGTAACCAAAACTATGGTACACTAATTTAGATGATGTACTTTATCTGTACATGATAGTCAAAAAATTGCTTTATTATTTGCAAAAAATAACTAACATCATTACTGCCAACATCTTTGTTCTTCGTCATGCAGGGGAAAGTGCAGGAGAATTATGTCACAAGTTGTCGTTATCACTTCCGGCAAAGGCGGCGTGGGAAAATCTACTCTTACCGTCTTCATTGGCCGGGCGCTGGTCTCTTTGGGGCGGCGGGTATTATTAATTGAAATGGACGCGGGGCTGCGGGGCATGGATATCATGCTGGGAATGGGAGACAAGGTTGTTTACGACTTGTCCGACCTTCTGACCGGGCGCTGCATTGCCGACCATGCCGTTGTCGCCTGTCCCGCCATGCCTCAGCTGGAGCTGTTATGCGCCCCCAATAATTCCGATTATTTGCCGGATCCCAAAGTATTTGTTCGTCTTTGTGACTTTTTCCGCAGTTATTACGATTTTATTCTCATTGACACACCCGCCGGTTTGGGCAAAGCGGTGCGGATGTCCGGCGCCGCCGCCGACATGTCTATCGTCGTATCCACCCCCGACCCGGTCGCCGCCAGGGACGCCGCCAAAGTGGCCCTGCAAATGAGCAAAATGGGCATGACGCAGCAGCGGCTGATTATCAACAAAGTACCTCCCGACTTTGCCGCCAAAGGCATTGTGGAGGATTTGGACGACGTCATTAACATGGTGGGTGTGCAGCTGATCGGTGTGGTGCCTCTTTCCGCTTTGGTGGAAAAAGCATCTCTTACCGGCACCGATTTGGCGCCCAGCGTATCGGCCCGCGCTTTCGAAAATATTGCCCATCGGCTGGAGGGACAATATGTCCCGCTGGCATTTCCCTCATAAGTTTTGTGATTTCAAGCAAAGGAGACCCATCTATGAATATCGCTCTCATCGCGCATGACGCCAAAAAAGAGCTTATGGTGCAGTTTTGTATCGCCTATTGCGGTATACTCAGCCGGCACAATCTTTGCGGCACCGGCACCACTTCCAAGCTTGTCTCGGAAGCGACCGGACTGAATGTGTTTAAATTTTTAAGCGGCGCCCAGGGCGGCGACCAGCAAATTGCCTCCCGCATTGCCTGCAATGAAATTGATTTGCTGCTCTTTTTCCGCGATCCGATTAACGTCAAGCCCGGCGAACCGGACGAAGCGAACCTGTTGCGTCTTTGCGACGTGCACAACATTCCCGTCGCCACCAATATTGCCACGGCGGAAGCGCTGATTCACGCTTTAGAGCGGGGCGATCTGGACTGGCGGGATATTGTCAATCCCAAACGGTAGGCAGCTCCTGGGGTTTATTGTTTCACCTCATCTTTGCTTTTGGCCCCATCTTTATCAGATGGGGTTTTTTGTCGGGATGATATTTTGTGCTTTTACCCTGTTGCCGTGGGAGCGCAATTGGTTTATAATGGTGTGGCGCTTACCTGTGAACCGTTTATTTTTCATCTGCGCCGCGCAAAGGATGGCTGCCATGGGACAGACAGGCGTTTTTGCCAAAGTGTATGAAGTGGTTGGGGCCATCCCCTTTGGCCGGGTGATGACCTATGGCCAAATTGCCTGCCTGCTGGGCAACGGGCGACTGGCGCGCCGGGTGGGACAAGCGCTTTACTGTGTGCCCGAAGGTCTTCATCTGCCGTGTCACCGGGTGGTGAAGGCGGGCGGCGTTTTGCCCCCCGCGTATCTTTTTGCCGGACAGCAACGCGCTATGCTGGAAGCGGAGGGTGTCGTCTTTGGGGCGGACGGCCGTGTGGACATGGCCCGTTTTGGCCTGTAGCGCCCATTCTTTGTTTTTTGTTTATGATGCCGGGCAAACCGGTTTGGGAGGATCAAATATGAAAGATCTGGATAAAATGCGCCGTGCCCAAATTCAGCTTTCCAAGCTGGCACAGGGCATCGACCCCTTTACCAGCCGGGATTTGCCGGAGGACAGCGTTCTGAACAATGTGAATTTAGCCCGCAGTTTCTTTTTGGCGGCGGATGTGCTGGGCCAGGTGATTCAAAGCGGCGGGATTATTGGCAACCGCCCCGATTTGTCGCTGGAGCCTTTTGCCATCAGCGAAGAGGACAAAAAGCAGATTGTTGTGTTTGATACCCCGGTTTCGGTGCGGCATATTGCCGAAAATATCAGCGTCAGCGTCGACCCTTCCCGCATGCGCAAGCTGCCCGCCACCGCCATCACCGACTGGCTGGCGGAAAAAGGGTATTTGCGGTATGTCTTTGAAACCAAGCGCTTTGTCACCACCGACACTTCTGCCGAGGTAGGCATCGAGACGGAAATGCGGGACACGGTGGTGGGGGATTATACAGCCGTTATCTACACCCAGCAGGCCCAGCGGTTCATCATTGATCATCTGGATGAGATTGTCGCCATGCTGAATAAAAACTGATGAAATGATTGTACATAACCAAAAGGCCGAGACCGCGTCAGCGGCTTCGGCCTTTTTGCTTTTTCTGGGAAAACGCAGGGTGGTGGCACTTGTGCGATGAAGAAAGTGGATTGGTGCTGATATCAAATCAAAATACGGCAGATGTACAGCCGCTCCGGCGGACATATAGCCTGTCGCTTAAGCCGCGACCGGCTCAACATTCTTGGTACACAAGCAGGGAAGACGGGTGCTGATAGCGAATCAAAGTACGGCAGACGTACAGCCGCTCCGGCGGACATATAGCCTGTCGCTTAAGCCGCGACCGGCCCATACTTTTTGGCGCAAAAAGTATGCAAAAACATTTTTCGGGAAAACCACATGGTTTCCCCCACGCCCCATCCTTAGGGCGAGGGCGCAGGTGCGCGGGAAACGTTTGGGCTATGGGGAGGGCGGGTTTGGGTCTGGTCTGGGGGTGCAGACGGTGAAAAAGGCTGGTACCGATATTGAATCAAAGTGGGGCAGACGTGCAGTCGCTCCGGCGGACATATAGCCTGTCGCTTAAGCCGCGACGGGCGCATACTTTTTGGCGCAAAAAGTATGCAAAAACATTTTCTGGGGAAACCATATGGTTTCCCCCACGCCCCATCCTTAGGGCGGGGACATAGGTGCGCAGGAAACGCTTGGGCTATGGGGAGGATGGTTTTGGGTCTGTATTGGGGTGCAAATGGTGAAGGGAAGAACCATTCGCTTTGCGCGTCTGCCGGGTTGTGATTGGCAGCGATGTTTGGACAGACAAACACCCCACTCCGAAGGAGCAGGGTGTCTGTCTAGCAAAAGAGAGGATAGAACTTCTATCGAAAATTAGATGGTTGTCTTTTCTATATTTATAGCGCGTTGTATATACCTCATGAGAGTCCTTTTAAACACAACCATTTTAGCATGGTAATGACCAGAAAGCAACCATAAATTGCGGTTAATTAACAAATTTTTCTTTTTTTGGATGAAACGCCGTATTTTTTCCTGTTTTTTTGCCTTTGTTGTCGATTTTTTACTGCAAACTATTGGCTTTTTATCAATTGATTTCACGGGCCGTAGGGGGTAAAATGGAAAGTAGTGTATGCAAAGGTGTGTAGGAGGGTTCAGGGATGCGGTATTTTATTGGCATCGGGCTGCCAAAGGCGCACAGACAGACGGTGGAAGCGCTGCGCCGCCAGCTGGGTTTTTCCTCCACGCTGCCCCATATCACACTGATTCCGCCCCCCGATTTGCCCGATGACTTGGGCTTTGCGGACCAACTTGTCCCCCTTTGCCAAGAATTTTCCCCTTTTACGGTGACGCCTGGGGCGGCGGATCATTTTGGTCGGCGTGTCGTCTATATCGGCGTGGACGCCCCACCCCTAAACGAACTGTACCGGCAGGCCCGCCGTGTTTTGGGGCTGCCCCGGGAAACAAAGCCTTATCACCCCCATATCACAGTGGTGAAGGAGCGGCCCGGCCGGCCCATTGACTTTGAAGAGGCGTTGGCCCGGGGACAGTGCCTGCCGGGTTTGGAACCGTTTATCGCGACAGGGATTACCATTTTTGCCCAGCCTTATCCGCGGGCGGCCTATCTGCCCGATTTTACAATGCGGTTCGGCACCGGCGAACGGCAATATGACACTTAAAAATAACAAGAAAAAGCAGGTTTGCGTATGAAAATTATGGCTGTGGATTTTGGCGAGGCCCGTACCGGGCTTGCCTGCTGCGATCGAACCGAATATCTCGCCTCGCCCATTGGTGTGGTGGAGGAGACGCATTTTGAAAAAACAGTGGCCGCCGTGGCGGCTGCCGTCACCGAATATGCCGCCGAAATGGTGGTGGTGGGGCATCCCATTAACATGAACGGCAGTTTGGGGGAACGGGCGGAGCGGTGTGCCCAATTCGCCAAAGCGCTGGAGGCTGCGGTGGCTGTGCCCGTTGCTTTGTGGGACGAGCGGGGGACCACTGTTTCCGCCACCCAGTATCTGAATCAAACCAACACCCGGGGCAAAAAGCGCAAGCAGGTAATTGATGAAGTGGCCGCCACCATTATCTTGGAAAGCTTTCTCAATTTTCGCAAGAACCACAAAAGTTAACGCTATAAAAACGTCCCCAGCAGCAGCATTTCTACCAGACGGGCGTAAATGGGTTCCAGCTCGGCCAGAGGCAGCGGGCTTTTGCCGCCCCGTCCCACCCGGACGGTGAAGCCGGGCCGGTTCATTTTCTCAATATACCAGGCCATCAGCCCGCCCCACAGCGCGGTTTCTTTGGCGGTGGTGACCCGGTAGCCGGAGGAAAGAGCCAGCACCTGGGCCATCAGCTGGGCGCGGGCGGGGGCGCGGTTTTCATAACGGTATTGTATTTCTTCGCCGTGGGTTTCCAATACATACAGCTGGCGCGCCCGCAAAGAGATGCAGGCGCCGGCCGCCGCACGGCTTTCCGGTTCGCTGAACGGGCGGTGGCCGCCATAGCCCGCCGGGCCGGGGCCGTTTTGGTGTTTGCCCCCGTTCTCCTTTTGCCAGCGGGCAAACCCGACTCCAAAATTTCGGCGTAAGTCCACCCCCCGGGCGTTGGCCTGCCAAACAGGGGCGCCCGGACGCTGCCCATCCCCCTGCGTGTCGCCTCCGGCAATTCTGTCCAGGCCGTCGGGATTCAGGCAGGGAATGATGACAACAGACTGGTTGCCCAGCACGCGGGCCACGTCGATGCCCGCCAAATAATCCTCTTGCTCCAAAGCGGTACAGACATCCTCGCAAAACCGGCACAACAGCAGGGTGGTCATCCACTGGCTGGCGCCAATGCCCCCCACAAAGAGGGATGGCGTCTCCAATTTGCCCAGACTGAGGGCATAAATGTTTTTGGAAAGCACGCTTTTACCAATGGAAAAGACCCGTACCGTGGGGTGACTTTCCCGCAGATGGCTTATGGTGTCGTGCAGCGTCTCGTAAGAAGGCGGCGCGCAAAGGCATTTGTTCATGGCATATCAACCCCCATGTTGATATTGGGACGGCCGTCTTTTGCCGTTTGGCCCCACGCCTTAACAACTATGAGTGGGAAAAGCTTCATTATGTCAGTACACTTTTTTATTTTTATCTTTTCATTTAAAGGGGGCCATTTTTTTGCATTTGGAACAACAACAGTCAAGCCAAACGATTTTTAAAGGGCGGATTCTGACGGTGCGGCAGGATGTCGCCCTTTTGGAAAACGGCAAAACCGCCACCCGGGACGTCATCGAGCATCCGGGGGGCGTGGCCGTATTGGCGGTGGAGGAGGACAACACCATCTACATGGTGCGCCAGTTCCGCTATCCCCTTGGTAAAGCGCTTTTGGAATTGCCCGCCGGCAAACTGGAATACGGCGAAGACCCCCGGATCTGCGGCATTCGGGAGCTGGAGGAGGAAGCGGGGTGCGTGGCCGACTGCTTTACCCTTTTGGGCACGCTGTACCCTTCCCCCGCCTATACCAACGAGCGGTTGTATCTATATTTGGCCACCGGCCTGCGCCAAACCGCGCAGCATTTGGACGAGGATGAATTTTTGACTGTGGAGCGTCTGCCCCTTGCCAAAGTGAAGGAGATGATTTTGGCCGGGGAAATTGAGGACGCCAAAACCCAAATTGCCATTTTGAAATATTTGGCGATAAATACGGACAAGGGTTAAAAATGAAACATAGGACGAGGACGATATGACGGTTGTACATGCGGGAGAAAAAAAGACGATTGTGACCGGGGCGGGGCAGAGCATTTTGGCCAGTCTGCGCGACCACGGCTTTTATGTGGACGCCCCCTGCGGCGGCGGCGGACGGTGCGGCAAATGCCGGGTGCAAATGACCGCCGGCGCGCCCCATCCCCTACCGGAGGAAGCCCGCCTTTTCACCCCCGCCCAACTGGCGGCAGGGTGGCGACTGTCCTGCCTGCATACCGCCACCGAGGATATGGAAATTGTGCTGGGGGGCGGCGCCGACTCGATGGCCGCTTTGAGCCAATTTTGGCCCGCCGAAGAAATGAGCGCCCTTGTGCGGGTGGAGATGGCGGGGCAATATGGCGTTGGAGTAGACATTGGCACCACCACGGTGGCGCTGGCGCTGGTGGCCCTTGACACCGGCGAAGTGAAGGCTGTGCACACCTTTCTCAACCCCCAAAGCCCTTATGGCGCCGACGTGATCAGCCGCATTCAGTACACATCGGATCATCCCGGCGTGCTGGCGGCGGTCATCCGCCAGGGGTTGGCCGCGGGCATTGTTCAATTGCTGGCGGACAACGGCATTTCCCACAAGGCCATTGCCCGGTGCGCCATTGCGGGCAACACCACCATGCTGTACCTGCTGGCCGGGCGGGACGCCGGACCGCTGGCGGTGGCCCCTTTTACCGCGGCGTTCATCTCGCTGGAGGAAACCACGCTGGGGGCTTTGCTGGCGGGCGCGTTGGATGACGCTTTGGGGGATGTTGCGGCGACGCTGCTGCCTTCGCTGTCGGCCTATGTGGGCGCGGATATCACGGCGGGAATGTTGTTTGCCGGTTTTGACAGCTGGCGCACCCGCCCAAGCGAGCTTGCCCCCGCGGCAGCGGTTGGCGCGGGCAAAGCCGCCTTGTTTATTGATATTGGCACCAACGGCGAAGTGGCCGCCATCCGGGCGGGGCGCGTTGTCTGCGCCTCCACCGCGGCGGGCCCCGCTTTCGAGGGGGCGTCCATTCACCACGGCATTGGCAGCGTGGCGGGGGCCATTTCCCAAGTGCGGCTTGACGACGGCCGCGCCGCCATTCACACCATTGGCGACAAGCTGCCGCCGGTGGGCATTTGCGGTTCGGCGGTGCTGGATACGGTGGCGGAGGGCCTGCGGACGGGCCTTGTGGACGATTCCGGTTTTTTGGAGGCGCCAATCACCCTGTGGGAAGGGGTGGAACGGGAGCCAATTGTCTTTTTGCCCCGGGACGTGCGGGAAGTGCAGCTGGCCAAAGCCGCCATCCGGGCGGGCATTGAAGTGCTGATGGAAACCCTGGGCTGCACCGACGCCGATGTGGAGACGCTGTATATTGCCGGGGGGTTCGGCAGCCATATGAACCCGCATCACGCCGCCGCCATCGGTATGATTCCCCCGGGGCTGCGGGATAAAATTGTCCTTTTGGGCAACAGCGCTTTGGGTGGGTGCGTGCAATATCTGGTCGATCCGGCAGCCCGGCGCGCCTTGGACGACATTGTCGCGGCCGCAGTCTATTTGGAGCTTTCCAGCCACCCCCGCTTCAACGCGCTGTATGTGGAGCATATGGTTTTTGAGGAAGCAGAGGGGTGACAAACCCATTCGGAGGCCCCTTTTTTCTGTTGCTTTTTGCTCATTTGTGCAGTAAAATGGAAAGACGAGGAAATCGTCTTCCTTTTGCTTAAAAAGGGCTTGGGCCGCATATGAATCAAAAGAGGACAACCAACGTGATCTGTGACAAATATTAACAGAGGAGTGTGGTCGTGTGAAACAGTTCAGAACCGGTATTATTGGCGTGGGATTTATTGGGGCGGCACATGTGGAGCAGCTGCGGCGGCTTGGCAATGTGGACGTGGTGGCCATTGCCGACGCGGTGGACGCCCAAAAGAAAGCCGACAGCCTGTTTGTACCGAAAGGATACGCAGATTACAAAGAGATGATTGACAAAGAGAATCTGGACTGTATCCACATTTGCACCCCGAACGACACCCACTACAACATTGCCATGTACGCCATTGAAAAGGGCGTAAACGTGGTGTGCGAAAAGCCGATGACTTGCACGCTGGAGGAGGCCGACGGCCTTTGCAAAGCGGCCAAAGCCAAAGGCATTGTCAACGCCATGAACTTTAACTGCCGTTTTTACCCCATGGCCTATCAGATGCGGGAGATGGTGAAAAGCGGCGAGCTGGGCAATGTTTACACCATTCACGGCGGCTATTTGCAGGATTGGTTGTTTTTAGACACCGATTACAACTGGCGGCTGGAGCCGGAGGCCAGCGGCGCGTCCCGGGCCTTTGGGGATATCGGCTCCCACTGGATTGACCTTGTGGAATTTATCACCGGGCTGAAAGTGGTGGAAGTGCTGGCCGATTTTGCCATTTTCCACAAAACCCGCAAAAAACCCCTGAAACCCATTGATACCTATTCCGGCATGGCGCTGCGTCCCGAGGATTACAAGGAAATGCCTATTGCGACCGAGGACTACGCCACCGTGCTGTTCCACTTTGACAACGGCGCCCACGGCTGCTGCAATATCAGCCAGGTATATGCCGGGCGCAAAAACCAGATGATCGTCTCGATTGCCGGTTCCAAAGGTTCGGCCCACTGGGATTCGGAAAATTCCAACGCCGTTTGGCTGGGCCGCCGGGAGGCCTTTAACGGCGAGGCGGTGAAAGATCCGTCGCTGCTGTCCAAGGGCACCGGCGAAGTCACCAGTTATCCGGGCGGCCACGTGGAAGGTTTTCCCGACACCTTTAAGCAGAACTTTAAGAAAATTTACAAGGCCATTGCCGAGCACGACACTTTGATCAACGACTTCGCCACCTTTGAAGCGGGACGCCGGGAGATGGAGCTGTGCGAAAAAATTGTGGAGAGCGCCCAAAAGCGCGCCTGGGTTAAGATTTAAGATCTAAGATTTGAAATTTCAGTTTTACCATCCCCCAAGGGAGTTGACTTTATATGTTTAAAATTGGCACATTGGCCGACTGGTTTGGCGTTGGGCTTTTGGAAGGCATTCGGGCGTCGGGGCGCTGCGGCGCCACCGGTGTGCAGGTGTATGCCTGGGAGGAACTGAACCCGCTGACCACCACGCCGGCGCAGGTGGCCGAAGTGAAGGCCGTCGCCCAAAAGGCCGGGCAGGATATTACCGCCTTGTGTGGCGAGCTGGGCGGCCACGGGCTGGAAATTCGGGCGGACAACGGCCAAAAGCTGGACTATTTAAAGCGCACGGTGGAAATGGCGCTGGCATTGGACTGCCGCATTGTGACCACCCACATCGGCCGTATTCCCGAGGACCAGGGTAGCGAGCGGTATCAAATTATGCAGGAGGCCTGCGCCGAAATCGGCCGCTTTGCCGCCGAAAGAGGTGTCTTCATTGCGGTGGAAACCGGCCCCGAGCCGGTGGCCCGCCTGAAAACTTTTATAGAGGACTGCGGCGCCGTTACCACGGCGGGGGGAATGGCCATCAACTATGACCCCGCCAATTTGGTGATGGTGACCCAGGACGACGAAGTGGCCGGGGTACATACGGCGGGGGGGCTGATTGTCCACACCCACGCCAAGGACGGCAAATTTATCTACTATATGGGCCCTGAAAAAGTCTACGGCCTTTTTGCCGAAGGCGGCATTGAGCTTTTGCGGGAACAGCCCGCCTTTTTGGAAACGCCGCTGGGCCAGGGCCAGGTGCGCTGGCCGGCTTATTTGCGGGCGCTGCGGGACATTGGCTACACCGGTTATCTAACCATCGAGCGGGAAATTACCGGCGACGCGGCCACCGACATCCAAACGGCGGTGGGCTTTTTGCAGGAGATGCTGGCCACATTATAACCGTCATCCACAGACATATATAAAGGAGGTTTTTCTATGATGCAATTAGGTCTTGTTTCGGCTATTTTGCCGGATTGTTCCTTCGAGGAGGTCGTCGATTACGCCGCGGGCGTGGGTTTTACCTGCCTGGAAGTGTGCTGCTGGCCCAAGGGCAAAGCCATTCGCCGCTATGCCGGCATCACCCACATTGACCTGGAGGAAGTGAAGGAAAAAGGCGCCCGGTACTATGTGGATTACGCCAAGAGCAAAGGCGTCGCCATCAGCTCGCTGGGTTATTACCCTAACCCGCTGGATTCTGATCAGGAAGCCTCCGACGTTGCCTTTGGGCATTTGCGCCAATTGATTGATCTGTCCGCCGAAATGGGCGTTAATATGATTACCACCTTTATCGGCAAAGACAAAAATAAAACGGTGGAGGAAAACCTCGATTTATTCAAAGAGAAGTGGACGCCCCTTGTCCGCCACGCCGAGGAGAAAAAAGTGCGTATTGGCATTGAGAACTGCCCGATGCTGTACACCGTGAACGAGTGGCCCGGCGGCAACAACCTGGCCTGCTCGCCGGATATCTGGCGCAAAATGTTCGCTTTAATTCCCAGCGATTATTTGGGCCTTAATTACGATCCTTCCCATCCTTACCTCATTCAGGCCGATTATTGCAAGCCTTTGTATGAATTTAAGGACAAAATTTTTCATGTGCATTTTAAGGATATCAAAATTGATCAGGAGAAGCTTAATCAATTCGGCATCTTCTCTTACCCCGCCTTGTGGCACTCCCCCAAGCTGCCGGGGTTGGGCGGCGTAGACTTCGGCGCTTTTGTCTCCGCCCTTAACAACATCCGTTACAGCGGCCCTGCCTGCATTGAAGTGGAGGACAAAGCCTTTGAAGGCAGCATTGAGGACGTGAAAAAAGGCATTGAACAAAGCTATCGCTTTATGCGGCAGTATTTATAATCGCGGGCTGGCACATTTGATCCCTGTTGGCACACCGGGTTTTCACAAAACCGGTTTAGGATGATTACAGATAAAGAGGGTGGCGTTATGGTACATATTGGTGTTGTGGGCGCGGGAGGCATGGGCACGGTGCATATGAGCAATTATGCCCATATGGAGGGGTGCCAGGTTGTGGCGCTTTGCGACGCGGTGCCCGCCGTTGAAAAAGCCGAGGCCTTTGGCGTGCCTTTCTTTGGCAGCATTGCCGATATGCTGGCCCAGGCAGACGTGGATGTGGTGGACATTTGCACCCCCACCTTTATGCACAAGCAACATGTGGAAGAGGCGCTTGGCGCCGGGAAGCATGTCATTTGCGAAAAGCCGCTGGCCCTTTCGGCCGCCGACGGCCGGGCGCTGTTCGCCCTGGCCAAAGCCAAAGGGGTGCGGCTGTTTGTGGCCCATGTGGTGCGCTTTGACCCCGCCAGCCTTCATTTGCGCAAGCTTGTGCAAAGCGGGGAATATGGCCGGATGCTGGACGGGGAGTTTTTACGGCTTTCCGCCTGCCCCCGGTGGGTCAAAAACGGCTGGCTTTTCGACAAGGAAAAAAGCGGCCACATTCCCTTTGACCTGCATATTCACGATCTTGACTTGATCGTCAGCCTTTGGGGCAAACCGGACGGGTTTTCTTTTACCGCCTGCGGCAACAAAGGCATTGGCTACAAAGAGCACTACCGCATCAACTACCGCTTTGGCGACAGCAACGTGTCGGCCCAGGCGGCCTGGTATAACGCCGACATCCCTTTTACAACGTCCTGGCGGGTTTACTTTGAAAACGCCGTGGTGCAAAACGACCCAAACGGCATGGTGGCCTATCAATTTGACCGGGAGCCCCGGGTGTTTGACACCGAAGATCGCATAAAAATTCCCACCGGCATCAACGTGCCGCCCACCGGCATCTATTTAAAAGAGCTCTCCCACTTCATCGACTGCATCGGTGAGAATAAGGACAGCGATATGTTTGAGGAAAGCCAGCTGATTGCCGTATTGGAACTGCTGGAGGAAATTAGCAAATCGTCAACATGATATCACGCCATTGAAATAAGAACTGGAGGATGAACCCTATGGAAGCTGTAACTGCCCATGACATTGCCAAGATGATTGACCACTCGCTTTTAAACCCCAAATTTACCCGCCAGGAAGTGGAGGCCGGCTGTCTGCTGGCCAAGGAATATGACTGCGCCACCGTTTGCGTCAAACCCTGCGATGTGGAACTGGCCTACTCCATTCTCAGGGACACCGACGTGCTGACCACCACCGTCATCGGGTTCCCACACGGTTCCAACCTGACGACTGTCAAAGTGCTGGAAACCAATTTGGCCATTGAGCAAGGGTGCAAAGAAATTGACGTGGTGCTCAATATCGGCCGGCTGATGTCCGGCGATGACGACCTGGTGGAAAGTGATTTGCGGGCTGTGGTCGAGGCCGCCCACGCCAAGGGCGTCATTGTCAAAGTCATTTTTGAAAACGCTTATTTAACCGACGAGCAAAAGGTGAAAGCCTGTGAAATTTGCGCGAAGGTGGGCGCCGATTATACCAAAACTTCCACCGGGTACGCCCCCTCGGGCGCCACTATTGCCGACCTGAAGCTGATGCGCGCCCACACCCCCGCCCACATGAAAGTGAAAGCCGCGGGCGGCGTGCGCACACTGGACGACGCTTTGGCCGTGCGGGCTGTGGGCACCGCCCGCTTTGGCTGCACCACCACCGCCGTCATGGTAAGCGAGGCCCGGACCCGGGAAGCAAAAGGCGAGCTGGTGATGCCCAACCCCGCCGACGTGGGCGAACTTGCCTACCTGAAAAAGTAAGCAGCGTTTCGTAAATGCATGAATGAAAGGCCGGTTTAGCCGTTTTGTACAAAGCGGCTAAACCTGTCCTATCTTTGGGAGTCATCCGATGATTGAAGTGAAAAATCTTGTAAAGCGCTACGGCGCCAAAGCGGCGGTGGACGACATCAGCTTTTCCATTGCAGAGGGTGAGGTTGTGGGGCTGCTGGGCCTGAACGGCGCGGGCAAATCCACAACCATGAACATTCTGACCGGCTGTTTGGCAGCCACCTCCGGCGATGTGCGCATTGGCGGGGTAGACATTCAAAAAGAGCCGGTGGCGGCCAAACAAAAGACAGGCTATCTGCCCGAAATACCCCCCCTCTATCTGGATATGACAGTGGGGGAGTACCTTTCTTTTGTCTACGACCTGAAAGGTGTGCGGGGTAAAAAAGCGGCCCAGCTGGCCGAGGTGCGCCGGATGGCCGGTATTGGAGAGATGAGCGGCCGGCTGATTAAAAATTTGTCCAAAGGCTACCGCCAGCGGGTGGGCCTTGCCGGGGCGCTGGTGGGGGATCCCAAGCTTTTGATTTTGGACGAGCCCACCGTGGGGCTGGACCCCACCCAAATTATCGAAATCCGCAACTTGATTGGCGAAATGGGTAAAACCCGCACGGTCATCCTGTCTTCCCACATTTTGTCGGAAGTGCAGGCCGTTTGCCAGCGGGTCATTGTGCTGGATAAGGGCAAAATTGTGGCCGACGACACCCCCCGCCAGCTGGAACAGGCGATGCAAAGCCGTCACGCCAGCATCATCACGGTGGAGGGCAGCCCCAAGGCGGTGGAAGCCGCCCTGAAAGCCGGGGCGGTGGGCAAGGTGGTTCGCCTGGCCAAGCGTGAGGACAACGCCTACGATTACCGGGTGGAGGGCAAGCCGGGCAGCGACATCCGCAAGGCTATCTTTTGCGCCCTTGCCAAAGAGAATTTGCCCCTTTTGGCCGCCCGGTCGGGGGAGGCCACATTGGAAGATGTCTTCCTGCGCCTTGTGGGCGCAGAGGGGCAAGCGTACAAAACAGGGGAGGGGGAGCCGATATGACCGCCATACTCAAACGTGAAATTAAAGCTTATTTTCTGTCCCCTCTGGGTTATGTGTTCATTGCCGTCTATCTTGTATTTGCGGGGTACTTTTTTTACCAAATGAATTTATACGGCAACTCGGGGGACATGCGGGGCGTTTTTTCCGCCATGTTTCTGGTTACCGTATTTTTGGTGCCCATTTTGACCATGCGCCTGATGAGCGAAGACCGGAAAATGAAGACAGATCAAATTCTTTTGATGGCGCCGGTCAAGACGGCATCCATTGTGGTGGGTAAGTTGATTGCGGCCATTTGCGTCTTTCTGGCCGCCATTGCCGTGCTTTTGGTCATGGCCGTGGTGGTGGCCACCCGGGTAACACCGGAATGGCCGCTGGTCGTGGGCCATTTTATCGGCCTATGTCTGTTGGGCACCGCTTTAATCTCCATTGGGCTTTTTATTTCCGCATTAACCGAAAACCAGATTATTGCCGCCATCGGCGGTTTCAGCGTGGGGGTTTTCCTGCTGGTCATCGACTCGCTGGCCCCCATTGTGCAAAACGCGGCTGTGGCGTCCGTTTTACGCCACATGTCCTTTCAGGCCCGGTACCGCTCGTTTACGCTGGGCATTCTCAGTTTTGCCGACATTGTTTTCTTTGTAAGCGTCATTGCTTTCTTTACGTTTTTGACCATTTGCGCGTTTGAAAAACGCCGCTTTGCATAGGGGGGCGGAAGAATGAGAGAACTGTTTAAAAAGCTCATCAGCCGCCAGACCGGCGTTAACGGCGCCTTTGCCGCTTTGGCTGTCTTTGGCCTGGTCATTGTGTTTTTGGTAAACATGCTGGCCGTTGTTGTGGCGGGCCGGTACCCGTTGGATGTGGATTTGACCCGCAACAGCGCTTTTCGTTTAAGCGACAAAACCGTCGACTACATCCAGGCGCTTCCCCAGCCTGTTGCCATTCAGGTGCTGGCCCGGGAAGAAACCTTTACGGCGGCCACCACCTATAACGCCCAGGCCAACGCCCTTTTCCACGAGTTTGCCAAACGCTCGCCCCAAATTAGCCTCACGTACATCGACTATGTAAAAGATCCTTCCTTTGCGGGGCGGTATCCCACCCTGACCATGAAGCACGGGGATGTGCTGGTGAGCAGCGGGGGCAAAACCCACCTTGTCCAAACCGAGGACCTTTTTAACTATGCCTTCGACGCCGCCGGCCAACCCTCTATCACTTCCTCCCGGGCGGAGGAGGCGATTACGGCGGCCATTGTGAATGTGACCAGCGCCCGGCAGACGGTGGTCACACTGCTGGAAGGCCACGGCGAGGCGGATATCTCCGCCTTTGTCAAACTGCTGGAGACGAACAATTACGAAGTGCGCCGGCAAAGCCTGGCTACCGGCGACATCGATCCCGCCAGCACTTTTGCCGTGCTGGCTGCCCCGCGCACCGATTTGACGGCGGAGGAGCTGGACAAGTTGGACCGCTTTTTGGAAAACGACGGCCGCTATGGTAAAACTCTTTTCTATTTTGCCACCGCTGTGGACGCCAAGCCGCTGCCCAATTTGGGGGTATTTTTGCGGGAATGGGGTATTGTGCCGGGGGACGGTTTGGTCTTTGAGACCGACGAAAACCGGGTGTTCCAATACCAGCCTTTTGTGGCCATTGTCGATTACCAGGACGAGCATTACGCCGATATGCTGCGGGTGCCCGGCACCCCAGTGCTGATGCCTTTTGCCCTGCCCTTTACCACTTTGTATGAAACGCGGGACCAAAATTCCGTTCAGACGCTGCTGGCCTTCGGCGCGTCGGCGGGGGTGCGGCCCTCGTCAGCCACCGACAGCTTTAAAGCTTCCGACGCCACCATCCGCGGGCCGATGCCGGCCATGGTTTTGGCCAGCCGCGCGCTGCGCGACAAAGGGGACGGCCAAAAGCCCGAAGCCTCCCACATTGTGGTTTCGGCTTCGTCGGAGATGCTGAATGAATCGATTATCGGCAGCACCGCTTTTAACAATGCCGAATACCTGCTCAATTTATTTGCCGACCTGAGCGGCAATGCAAGCGGTATTGCCGTTACGCCCAAAAAGCTGGCGGGCAGCGCCTTAAACTTCCCCATGGCCACTGCCGACCGTGTTGGCATTTTCTTTATGGTGGTGCTGCCGGTGGTTGTGCTGGGGTTGGGTACTGTCATTTGGCTGCGCCGCCGCCACCGCTAAACCGAAATTTTCCGCAAGGGGAGCCTGGGGACATATGAGTAAGCCTGTTCGCAATTTGCTTTTGGCCGTGGGAATCGCGGCGGTGTTGGGGGCGGTGTTGTTTTTTCTGTTGCTGTCGCCCACAAAAACGCCGGCAAAGCCGGAACCACAAACGCTGGCCGAGTATGCCATTAACGACGTCAGCCGCGTTTCTGTTCGCAACCGCACCGATTCTTACGAAGTGCGGCAGGAGGACGGCGGCTTTGTCATGGCCGATTTGCCCGCCGAGCTGGTGAATGTGGAATATTTGCAAATGCTGTTGGATGAAGCGAGCCATATCAGCTATGAAGATGTGGCCGCCGAGGATGCCGCCACCGCAAACCTGGCCGCTTTCGGCCTTGCCGACCCGGAGGCAGTGGTGAATATCGCCTATCGGGACGGCAGCAGCCAAACCCTTACCATTGGCGCCCAGGAGCCGGTTTCGGGCGGGCGGTACTTTACCGCTGCAGGGGATGGGCGGATACTTTTGATGAAAAACAACCGGACCATCCGCTTTACCATGCCGCTGACCAAATACATCGACTATATCATTGTGGCCCCTCGGGCCATCCCCTCCGTTTTAGACGTTATTGGCAATGTCACGTTTGGGGGCAGCGCTTTTCCCCAGCCGGTGGACATCCGGGTGTACAACGACGACCCCCAATTCCAGCAGGCGCTTGTTTCCTTTGGGTCGGCCACCCATTTAATAACGGCGCCGGTGCTGCACGAAATCAACCCCGCCGAGGCTATTCCGGTTTTTGAATCGCTGACCGGCCTTGTGTCGGCGGGCGTGGCCGCTTACAACTGCGACGCCGAAGCGCTGGCCGCCTACGGCTTTGACGCGCCTCTTTTGGATGTGGCCTTCGACTACCACAACGGCCGCAAGGACGACATGGGCATTCCGGTGGAGCGTATCCGCCTGCGGGTGGTGCCCAACACTGTGGACGATACAGGGGGCTATCTGGTGACCAAAAATGACGAGGGTGTCGTCTACCATATTGAAGACATGCCTTTTTGTCACACTGCCTATGAAAAACTGGTCATTCGGTGGTTTTTGTCCCCCTTTATGATTGATGTGGACCGCATTGAGCTGGCCACAGGGGGGCAGCAGTACACTTATCAGATTACCGGTACCACCAACGACGAAATTGCTGCTACCGCCAACGGCCAGCCGGCGGACATTAACCTGTTCCGGTCCTTTTATACCCTTTTGCTGTCTGCCGCCAACGACGGCGAATATTTTGCCGCCCCCCAAAAAGGCGCGCTGCTGCTTACCCTTACTTACCACTACCGCGACCCGCAAAAGCCCGACGATGTAATCAGGGTTTATGAGGGGGATTTGCGCCGGGTGTTTGTCGAGGTGAACGGCGTTTGCGAATTTGCCATGCGGGACAAATATGTAGGGGTTGTGCAGGCGGCGGCCGAGGCCCTTTCCAAAGGGGAAACCTTCACCGATCAATGGTAGGCATTGGATTTTTTTGCCCACGCCATAAGAAGTTACACTTGCGTTACGTTGTCAAAATTTGTGTTGCTTTTTGCTCATTTATGCTGTAAAATGACAATGACATTTCTTCCTTTTTATAGAAATTGTTCATAAGGTATTTGTGCTTTTTTTGGCCAATACATACAATTTTTCTTTTTGGGCCCCCGTTGGATGGAATTAAAACGCTTTTCCGCGTTTTAAGGATAAATAACTTTAGGAGGCAAAGCATGAAAAAGTTTTTAAGCGTTCTGTTGGCTGTTATGCTGATCGGCACTTTGTTTGTCGGCTGCGGCGGCGGCGACGCCACAACCCCCCCTCCCGCCAGTGAGGCAGAATCCACGCCTGCTGATGATACCCCTGCTGTCAGCGGCGGTTTCAAGGTTTCTTCCCATAACGCGGTTGTGGAAGGCAACGCCTATCGTACCGTTTACGAAGATCAAATGACCGAGGCTGCCAACGCTGCCAAAGCCGACGGTACTGTCAGCCAGTATCAGAGCTTTATTGCCAACGGCGACCCGGCCCTTGAGTCCCAGTATCTGGAGCAGGCCATCAACGAGGGCATGGATATCATCATTGTTAACCCCATCGCCGCCACCGGCCTCGATTCTGTTATCGACAAAGCCATGGCTGCCAACATCACCTACATTAACGCGGACTGCGAATACCAGTCTGACAAAATTCTCAATGTGGTTGTGAATCAGAGAGAATGGGCCAGAATTCAGGCTGACTTTGTTGTCAAAACCCTGGGCTCCGGCAAAAAAGTCATCCAGTTCAACGGCATCGACGGCAACTCCGCTTCCGAGATGCGCAATGAAGTCTGGAAAGAAGTACTGACCGCCGGCGGTTTGGAAATTGTTAAAACTGTCGCCCATAACTGGAACGACGCCGATTCCAAACAGCTGATGGCTGAAATCATTTCCTCCGGCCTTGAGTTTGACGGCATTATCAACCAGGAAGCCGCCAACGGCATTATGAACGCCATTGAGGACGCCAAAATTGCAATGCCCGGCTGTATCACTTCTTCCGAAGAGATCGCCTGGATCCGTCGGATCGCCAAGATCAACGAGACTGAAAAAGTGCTGCCCTTCATCGTTGTCGAGAATCCTCCCGGCATCGGCGCCACTGCTTTGGCTGTCGCGATCAATCAGCGTCAGGGCAACACCCTGAAAGCCGACGTCATCACCAAAACTGCCGACGGCAACAGTGTCATTTACTATGCTCCCCAGTGGATCATGACCTATGACAATATGGCCGACAAACTGCAAGAGACCGCCAATCTGCCGGACTCCACTTCTGTTTCCTCTTACCTCACCGTGGCGCAAGCCAAAGAGATGTATTTCCAATAAGCAATTATCACATGTAAATATGTGACGCATCGGAATAATTTCGCCGGCGGGATTATCCCGCCGGTTTCTCTTTTTTGGAGGTTGTTTTATTCTGCAGTCCCGCGCCTTGGGCGCAAAACAATCAATCGCTTTTTGGGGCAGCGGTATCATAGCCGGGACATGCCCGGTCATATTGTATAGCATCCGGTCTTGTTTCAGTCGCCCTCCGGTTGCGGTCTTTCTTTTTAGCTATAATCATTGTCTTTTTTCGAAACAGAAAGAAGAGGGGGATTTCCTTGTACGAAATTCGAGGAGTCACGAAAACCTTTGACGTGGTGGTCGCGCTTCGAAATGCGCATTTGACAATCCGACCGGGTGAAATCCAGGCTTTGCTTGGGTCCAACGGCTCGGGCAAGTCCACCATGGTCAAAGTGTTAAGCGGACTTGTTAATCCAAACAGCGGCGACATCGTTTTTGACGGGCAACCGGCCACCATTAAATCTTCGGCAGACGCCCGCAAATTGGGGGTGGCGGTAGCCTACCAGGACTACAGCCTGATTCCCGCATTAAGTGTAATAGACAATATTGTGCTGGGGCTGGAACCTGCCGGCAAATTTGGCACAATTGACAAAAAGAAAGCCCGGGAAATTGCCCAGGGCTATTTGACAAAGTTAAAAATTGACTGTGACCCCGACGCGCTGGTGCAAACGCTAATGCCGTCGACACAGAGCATGATAGAAATTGCCAAGGCCATTGCCCTGCAACCCAAAATTCTGATTTTGGATGAAGCCACCGCCTCGCTTCACCACGACGAGGTGGACCGGGTGTTCGGCGTTTT
The DNA here is from genome assembly GCA_031551485.1 of Oscillospiraceae bacterium. Classification (GTDB taxonomy): domain Bacteria; phylum Bacillota; class Clostridia; order Oscillospirales; family Ruminococcaceae; genus JAVBNO01. The sequence continues at coordinate 8,515 of JAVBNO010000045.1, read as the reverse complement.
GCAGGAGCTGAAGGCCCAGGGGATGGCCATTATCATCGTCACCCACCGCATGGGCGAAGTGTACCGCATTTGCGACACCTGCACCATTCTGCGGGGCGGAGAAACGGTGGCGGAGGGCAACATTGCCGAAATGGATTTGGATGAGGTTGTCTTCCATATGACGGGCAAGCGCCCCGACGCCGTTGTCCAAAGCGTCCGAACCGCCCGGGATGAAAGCGGCCAGCCGGTTTTGGATGTGCAAAATCTTTCGATGCTGCCCAAAGTGCGCAACATTTCGCTGCGGGCTTATAAGGGCGAAATTATCGGCATTGGCGGTCTGGATGGCCAGGGCCAGTCGGAATTTATCCGCACGCTGCTGGCCGACGAGCACAAGGACGGCGGCAGTATTGTGTACAACGGTGCCGAAACCGCTTTTAAATCCACTGCCGACGCCATTAAAAGCGACATTGGGTTTATTTCCGGCGACCGCAACCGGGAATCTATTTTCCCTATCCGTTCGGTGGGGGAAAATATATACGCCGGCAAAATTGCCAAAAGCAAGCTTTTAAGCCCTGTCACACCCAAAATGGTCAGCGCATTTTCCCAAAGCGCCATGGAGCGCTACAACATTGTGGCCGGTTCAATCAACCATCCCGCCAGTTCGCTTTCGGGCGGCAACCAGCAAAAGCTGGTGGTGGGGCGGTGGCTGGCGCTGGCGCCCAATTTGCTTTTGCTGGACGACCCCACCAAGGGCGTGGATATTGGCGCCCGCCGCGAAATTCATAAAATTCTTAAGCAAGAGACAGACAACGGCATGTGCGTCATCTATGTCTCCAGCGACAACGACGAGCTTTTGGAAATTTCCGACCGCATTTATGTCTTCTATGAAGGGGAGATCAGCGCTGAACTGGTGGGCGAAGACAAAGTGGAGGAAAAATTAATTGCCGCCATGCTGGGGCTGACCGCCGCCGAGGCCGCCGAACAAGTGCTGTCCGAGGAAGGCACCAAAAAAGCGGCAAGCGAACAATCCGGCGCAAAGGGGGGCAAAACAAAATGAAAAAATGGAAGGACATGTATGCCCATTTCCAGCGTTCCCCCGCCTTTACCGGTTTTATTTTGTTTATGGCGGTGCTGATTCTCAATGTCATTGTCCAAACGCCCGCCAAATTTTTTACTGTTAACAACATTTCCATTTTGTTCGCCAAAAACATTCCCATCATCTTAATCACCATGGGGCAGGCGCTGCTGATGCTGCTGGGCGTTATCGATATTTCCATTGGTGTACAGATGTCGCTGGCCAACGTCATTGCCATTATGCTGCCGCAGCAGTTGGGCTTTCCCCTTTGGATCAGCTGGATTTTGGCGTTCTTGGCTGTGGTGCTCATCTCCACCGTCAACGGGCTGATTGTATCGTATTTCCGCATTCCCCCCTTGTTGGTCGGCTTTGGCATGATCTCCATTGTTTCGGGCATTAACCTGTTGATCATGCCCAAACCCCAGGGCAGTATTCCCGCGGCCATTTACCAGACATATGAATACAAAATTTTCGGATTTATCCCCATGACCGCCATCATCCTTTTGGTGATGATTGGTTTTTGGCTTTACTTAAAGCAAACAAAGCTGATTAAATACGTGTACGCCGTGGGCGGCAACGAGCGCAACGCCTTTGCCAACGGCATTAACACTGCCGCCGTCAAAGTGAAAGTCTATGTCATTGCCGGCATTTTTACCGGCATTGCCGGGCTGTGCTTCACCGCCATGACCACCTCCGGCAACCCGATTACCGGCAGCCCTTACGGCCTGAAAAGCATCAGCGCCTGCATTTTGGGCGGTATCAGCCTGGCGGGGGGATGGGGCACAATGGCCTGCGCTGTCTTTGGCTCCGGTTTTTTGGTGCTCATCCAGAACACGGTGTTCAGCATTTTCAGCCTCCTTTACAAAGTTATCCCCGGGTTTTCGGTCAACTCTTACTGGCAAAACCTTGTATCGGACGGCATTATTCTTTTGGGGCTTGTGGCCACTGTCTTCACCATGCGGTCCCAGCGTCTGGCCCTGAAAGCGCAAATTGATAAGGTGAAAGGAGGGGTCAAACATGAATAGTGTCAGCCCGCTTGCGGGGGGAACCCGGCTTTCCTCCTTCGCCAAAAACAATCAGATCGGCATGGCGCTTGTCATTTCGGTGCTGCTGTTCGCTTTGAATGTGGCGATCAACGCCAAGTCCCTTAACCCCAACGCTTTCGGCACCATTTTGTCGCTGACCATCATGCTTACCATCGCCTCCGCCGGCCAAACGCTGGTGGTCATCTCCGGCGGCATCGATATGTCGGTGGGCGCCATTATGTCGATGACAGCCCTTGTCACCGTGGGCACCATGCGCTCCCGGGAGGATGTGGGGTATTTCTTCATCACCCTGCTGTTCTCTTTGCTGATCGGCGCGGCCGTGGGCTTTGTGAACGGCGTGGGCGCCGCCAAAATCGGGCTGCCGCCCATGATCGTCACTCTTTGCGTCTCCAACGTGGTTACCCGGCTTCAATATGTCTTCACCAACGGCAAACCTACCGGCACCGCCTCCAAGTGGTTTTCGGCCACTGTCAACGAGCGGATGTTCGGGGTGGTGCCTTCCAGCATCTTTTACGCCCTTGTCATTTTTGCCGTCGTGTTTTACGCCCTGAACCGCTCTACTTTCGGCCAGCAGCTGTTTTTAAGCGGCAACAACGAACGGGCCGCCTATCTGACCGGCGTTAAGACGGTGAAGGTTAAAATGCTTAACTATACCCTGGCGGGCCTTTTGTCGGGGGCGGCCGGCTGGCTGGGCGCCGGCTATATGAACTTTGTCATGTGCCAGTCCTTCGACGGTTATACCATCAACTCCATTGTTTCGGTGGTGGTAGGCGGCACTTTGCTGGTGGGGGGCAAAGGTTCCTACATCGGCACGGCGGCAGGCGCCCTTTTAATGATTGTACTGTCCAACTTTTTGGCAGTGCTGGATTTGCCCCAGGCGCTGCGCGACCTGATTACCGGCATTGTGCTGATTATGCTGCTTGTGGCTTACAACCGGCAAAAAGCCGTGCGGCAATAGCATAGACATGAATGGCGGGCGGTTTGCCCTTCATTACGCCATTGTAAAGAAAGTGAGGATTTGCTATGCAAGAACTGATTCAAAACATTATTGCGGCAACGCGGCCTCCTGTTCCCAATCGGAAAGATTACCGGATTGGCTGTATCGGGGCCGGTTTCATCATGCGGGACTGCCACCTGGTGGCTTATCAGGAGATGGGCTTTAACCCCGTCGCCATTACCTCTTTGTCCCGGGAGGAAAGCCGGGCGGTGGCCGACAAATTCGGCCTTTCCAAAGTATACGACAGCTGGCAGGAAATGCTGGCGGATGAAACAATTGAGATTTTAGACATTGCCATTCCCCCTCACCTTCAGCTGGATGTGGTGCGAGAGGCTGTGAAGCGCAAGAACATTGTCGGCATTCACTGTCAAAAGCCCATTGCCATGTCCATTGCCGACGCCAGAGAAATTGCCCGTCTGGGGCAGGAGGCCGGCATTCCCATTGCGGTTAACTCCAATATGCGCTATGACCAGTCGATGCGCGCCCTTAAGTATATTTTGGACGCGGGGCTGCTGGGCGAACCGGTGCTGGGCACCATTGAAATGCGGGCGATCCCCCATTGGCAGGAGTTCCTTAAGAAGTACGACAAGCTGGAGCTTTTCGGTATGGGCATCCACCACATTGACATCTTCCGCTATCTGTTTGGCGACCCCGAGGATATTACCGCCGTCTGCCGCACCGACCCCCGCAGCAAATTCCCCCATGTGGACGGCATTACCCAATATACATACAAGTACGAAAACGGCTTTATGGCCACCAGCCTGGACGATGTGTGGGCCTGGCCCAACGACCCCTGCGAAAAAGACATCTACATCAAATGGCGGGTGGAGGGCCTGGAGGGTATGGCCACCGGCACCATCGGCTGGCCGATGTATCCCGCGCGCCAGCCCAGCACCCTGAAATTCACCTGCAAACAATATCCCAACCAGTGGATTGAGCCCACCTGGACCGATGTGTGGTTCCCCGACGCCTTTAAAGGCACCATGGCCAGCCTGCTTTGCGCAGTGGAAAGCAAAACGACCCCGGAGATCAGCGCCGTGGACAACATTAATACCATTGCCTGCGTGGAGGCCTGTTATCAATCGATTCGGGAGAAACGCACCGTCACCTTGCAAGAAATGCTGTAAGATATGGTTTGCCGGCGTCCGTCGGGCGCCGAGATTGAAGGAGGGTTATCTATGCTCAGCGTCGGCATTTTTACCGGTTATTACCCTTACACCATTGACGAAACCATTCGGAGAATTCAGGCAGGGGGTTTTTCCTGCGTGCAGCTGGATGTCTCTTTTAAAGACTGCGACGCCGCCAAAGGCGAGCTGACCCGGGAAAAAGCCCGGATGATTTGCGAAAAATTCCGCGATGCCAACCTGCCTGTCGTCACCGTTTCGGCTTACACCAACTTTGTTCATCCCGACCCGGTCAAGCGGCAGCAAAACATCGACTACCTTAAGTCGATGATGGCTTTTGCCAAAGAGCTGGGCTGCCCCTATGTGGCCAGCGAAACGGGCACTTATAACCCGGAAAGCGACTGGGTGTGGCACGACAAAAACGCCACTGAGGAAGCATATCAGGAGACGCTTGCCATCATCAAAGACATTGTGGCCTACGGCGAATCGATCGGCGTAACCTTTGTGGTGGAAAATTACGTCAACAATGTCATTGGCACGGTGGCCCAACTGGAGCGTCTTTTTAAAGATGTCAATTCTCCCAACATTGGCCTGATCTGCGACCCCACCAATTACTTTAACGACGGCAACATTGAAAACGTGGACGAAACCCTTCGGGAGATTTTTGCCAAAATGTCCCCCTATATGAAAATTGCCCACGCCAAGGACTGCAGACGCGCCACCGATGTGTCGGAAAAACACGCGGACATTGACGCCGACGAATCCCACACTTTCCGTGGTTCCGGCGGGGTCGAACTGCCGGCGGCGGGGTTGGGCGTTCTCAACTATCCTTTGTATTTGGAGCTGTTGGCCGCGCATCACCCCAATATTCCGTTGATTATTGAGCACTTGGACGAGGGCGACATCGCCCGGGCCAAAGGTTTCGTGGACGGGGTCTTGCGAGCAGCGCACATTTAGCTTATACTGGTAATATTGTTTAATTTTATGAAGTCAGTTGGATAAAGTGCAGCTGCTTGCGGAGGAACATATATGAAGTATTATTTGGGCATTGACCTGGGCGGTACCAATATCGCGGCAGGCATTATCGATGAGCATTACCATTTTATTGCCCAGCACAAACGGCCCACTTTGGCGGATCGTCCTTTTGCCGATATTATGAAAGACATGGCCGACGCCGCTTTGGCTGTCATTGCCGAAGCCAAACTGACGCTGAAAGACTTTGACAGCATCGGCCTTGGGGTGCCCAGCTCGATTAACCCGGTGACACGCAATGTGATTTTTGCCAACAATTTGGGTTGGTGGGATACCGACGTCATCGGCGAATTCAAAAAGCATATCGACATTCCCGTTTTTATCGCCAACGATGCCGACTGCGCCGCGCTGGGCGAAGCGCTGGCCGGTGCCGCCAAAGGCTATGACTGCGTTTTGCTGCTCACCTTGGGCACGGGCGTGGGCGGTGGCGTCATTATGAACGGCCAAATTTTTAACGGCGGCGACCATTACGGCAGTGAACTAGGCCATTCGACGCTGGTGCTGGACGGTTTTCCCTGCACCTGCGGGCGCAACGGCTGCCTGGAGGCTTATGCCTCGGTCACCGGGCTGATTCGCGAAACCATTGAAGCCATTGCCGCCGACCCACACACGCTGATGCGCGCGCTTTGCGAAAACAACATTGATAAAGTGAACGGTCGCACTGCCTTTACCGCCGCCAAACAGGGGGATGCCTCGGGCCAAAAAGTGGTGGACCGGTATATTTACTACCTCGCCAACGGCATCAGCAGTTTTGTCAGCATCTTTAGCCCCAACGCCGTCATTTTGGGCGGCGGGGTCAGCAACGAAGGCGAAAACCTTTTGGTGCCCGTGCGTAAAATTGTGGCCGAAACGATGTATGGCGCCGGCGTAAAAGAGCCGCCCGCCATTTTGAAAGCGGCGTTGGGCAACGAGGCCGGCATTATTGGCGCGGCTGTTTTGGAAACACAAACCGCATTATAATTTTTTTGAGACTTGAGAAAGGGTAGGGGAGCTGGAATGCTTCGGCGCTGTATCGCCGCAGGCTCCCCGCTGACGGTTATGATTGCCTCCGAACGAAATTTGTACATTTTAAAGCGCATTAACGACAAAGGCGTTATCAACATCAAAGATGTGGCCCGGGAACTGAATATTTCCGAGACCACCGTGCGCCGCGACTTTGAAAAGCTGGAGCAAAAAGGCAAATTGCGGCGGGTGCAAGGGGGCGCCACCCTGAATAGCGGCGAAGACGAAGCGTTGGAAAGCGCCGAGCTTACCATGAGCGAAAAGGGCACGCTGAACCACGCCGAAAAATTGCTGGTGGCCAGCCATGCCGCCCGCCTGGTGAAAGATGGCGACTGCGTCTTTTTGGATGCCGGCACCAGCATTGCGCCCATGGCCGAATTGCTGATGCAGAAAAACATTCGCCTTGTGACCTACAGCACCCTGTTTCTCAAGAGCATTAAAAACCCCGTTGCTGAAATTTACATGATCGGCGGCCAATATCTGCCCCACTATAACATGTTTTTGGGGTTGGCTGCGGAAGAGATGTTGGAAAAATTTCAGTTTGATCACGCATTCATCGGCTGTTTTGGTTTGTCGCTGGACATTCAAAAGGCCTACACCGTGGAGCTGAAAAGCGCCAACATGAAACGGATTGCCATGAAGCACGCCCGCCAAAGTTATTTGTTGGCCGATCACACCAAATTTTCCAAAACCGGTTTTTACAGTTTTGCCGCTTTTGAAGAGTTTGACAAAATCTTTTGTGACAAACCCGGCACACTTCAAGATTTGCCGGGGCAGTTTGAGCTTGTCTAACCATCAAACTGTATATCCGTTGTCTACAATTTCAGTGTGCATTTGTGAAATGCACCGATTTGCACGAAAAAGAAAAAATATGATTGAAAATGGCGCACGCTTCTGCTATACTTTAAGTGAAGAAAAAGTATAGGTGGAGGCGTGTTTTTTTGAAGACGAATGATCCCAAAAAGAAAGCGGTATTGGAGAGTTTTCGCCAGGGGCTGATCGTATCCTGCCAGGTGCAGTGGGATGACCCTGTGTATTCCGAGGATTTCGTGGTGAAAATGGCCAAAGCAGCCAAATGGGGCGGCGCCGTAGGCATTCGCGCCAACGCGCCCGACCAAATCAGAGCGATTAAAGCGGCGGTGGATTTGCCGCTTATCGGCCTTTATAAAATTTGGAGCGAAGGCACCGACGTCTTTATCACCCCCACGCTGGATGCCGTCCGCCAGGTGTACGAAGCCGGCGCCGACATCATTGCGCTGGACTGCACCAACCAAATCGTAAACGGCAAGCCCGCCTGGGAACTGCTGCCCATTGCCCAAAAGGAATTTCCCGACGCCATGTTTTTTGCCGATGTCTCGACTTATGAAGAGGCAAAACGGGCCACCGCGCTGGGTGCCGACATTGTAGGGCCAACCCTTTACGGTTACACCAAAGAGACCTGCCATATTGAACAGCCCGACCTGCGTGAATTTGCCCGGATGTGCCGCGACTTTGGCAACGACACATATATTATCATGGAGGGGCATATTTACACCCCTGAAGACGCGATGAAATGCCTTTATCTGGGCGCCCATTCCGTTGTGGTGGGCAGTGCCATTACCCGGCCCCATCTGATTACCAAGCGGTTTGTAGACCTTTTATCCGGTTACCAAAACAACTGGCGCGATGCCGAAAAGAAAGCCCACTAAGTTTTTTCCGGCTGCGGCTTTCCGCAGCCTTTTCTTTCTTTATTATCCTTCCATCATTTTTACAACACATTGCAGTAATGCAGGAGAGGAGGTCTTTACATGGCCAAATTTAATGTGGATGGCGCGCAAAACGTAGAGGTCAGCATCAAGCTGCCCTGCCAAAAGCCACCCAAGGTTCAATTGCAGATCATGAAGGATTACACCCAAAAACACAAGGAGCTGGAAAACGCCCCCCGTGAAATTCGGGAGGTGGAGTGCTTAAGCGTTTTATATCCCACCCTTTTTCGGGAAATTGAGCCGGAGGACCGCATCATCGGGCGGCTGGATTTTCTTCCCATCGGCTTTGGCTGCGTCACGTCGGTGGGCGGGGTCGGGCACTACTGCGTTTTCAACAAGCTCAAACAGTTTCGTGAAACATTATCCACCGAAAGTGAAAAACAGGAAGTGGACGCCCTTTACGCCTATTGGCTGGAAAACGACCTCAAGACCAAATACTGCAACGTTGTGCTGACCGACGACACCATCGGCCGGTTTTTGGAGTGCAGCTTTCCGCTGATCGCCACCGCCCGCCT
>JAVBNO010000002.1:0-40527 GCA_031551485.1 Oscillospiraceae bacterium | reverse complement strand
CGGCGGTTCCTTTGCCCGCACCGAGGCCACTGGCTATGGCTTGTTATACCTGGTGGAAGAGATGCTTCTCTGCATGAAAAAGGAGTCCATGAAAGGCAAAACCGTCATCATCTCCGGTTCTGGTAACGTGGCCATTTATGCAGCTCAAAAGGCCCAGCAAATGGGCGCCAAAGTCGTTGCTATGAACGATTCAAACGGATTTGTTTACGATGAACAAGGCATTGATTTGACCGTCCTCAAACAAATTAAAGAAGTAGAGCGCGGCCGCATCAGCGAATATGCCAAGCGCAAAGCGGGCTCCACCTATAGCGAAGGCTGTTCCGGGATTTGGGACATTAAATGTGATATTGCCCTTCCCTGTGCCACACAAAACGAACTGGATGAAAAGGCTGCTCAGGCGCTGGTGAATAACGGCGTAATGGCGGTAGCCGAGGGCGCCAATATGCCCAGCACGCCGGAAGCCGTGAAAATTTTCCAGAAAAACGGTGTGTTGTTTGCCCCCGGCAAAGCGGCCAACGCCGGCGGTGTTGCCGTCAGCGGGCTGGAAATGTCCCAAAACTCTATCCGCCTCCAATGGGCTTTCGAAGAGGTTGACAACCGCCTGAAAGATATCATGAAGAGCATTTTTCACGCCAGCTTCGACGCTGCAAAAAAATACGGCGTTGAGGGCAACCTGGTGGTCGGCGCCAACATTGCAGGCTTTATGAAAGTGGCCAACGCCATGCTTTGGGAAGGCCTTATCTAAAAAACCGGCTTACCTCGCTGCGTTTTGAAGTGACATATCATTCGAGTGATATGCGATAGGAACAAACAGAAAAGCCCGCCTGAAGGCGGGTTTTTCTGTTTGTAAAGTCATTTAAATTTGAAGCAAGGCGGCCGCATTATGATAAAAGATGTCGGCCAATATGGCCTCATCCAACCCTGCGTTTAGCACGGCATTTTTGGCCACATCAAATTGTGCCCAGGGCGCATCGCTGCCGAATAAAAACCTCTTTGCACCATGCAGTGCTACCAAATGCTTAATTTCTTCCGGCTTCATTCTCTCTGCGGCGAAAGAGGTGTCCATCCATACATTCTGCCGTCCGACAAGATGCTCGCAGACAAGGTCATATTGCCAAAATCCGCCCATGTGCGCCATGATCATTCTGCCAGCGGGAAAAGCATCACACACTTTGGCCAATCGCTTGACATCGCCCCGGGCGGGCAATGGAAAACCGATGTCAATACCCGCATGAAAACACACGATCAAATTGCGAGCAAAAATGGCCTTATAAAGCGGGAACATCCGCTCTTCATCCACAAAAAACTCCTGGAACTCCGGGTGCAGCTTGATACCTTTAAGTCCCAAAGCTACAATGCGGTCAAGCTCCTCTTCGTACGCCACAAAATCCGGGTGGATGCTGCCAAAGGCATACACATTGTCACCCATTATGCTGGCCGCCCAGGTATTGACCGCAGGTACCGACGTCGGATTAGTCGCAATGGGTAAAAGCAAAAACCCGGACGCGCCTCCCTCTTGCTCGTAGCGGCAAAGTCCCTGAAAAGTGCCATCATGGTAAAAAGGAATTTTGGCATTTTGCGCCGTGCTTTCTGTGGCGCGCTTGGCCAGTTTGTCCGGAAAGGCGTGGGTGTGTATATCAAATATGGGGTAAGGCTGCTTGGATATCATGAAAAAACTGTCCCTTCAACTTTTGAAAATCAATGATCGAAATCCTCATTTATTTTAACACAGCACAGCCAAAAAGTCGATTGCACCCGAATTGGCGCCTGGGGCATCCAGCCCTGATGTGAATTGCGGTGAAATCTTGCAAAACGAAATGGCTCCATCCAAAAAAGATGGAGCCATTTCGTTTTGGCTGGGCTGGATGGATTTGAACCATCGGATGCAGGAGTCAAAGTCCTGTGCCTTACCGCTTGGCGACAGCCCACTATATACATTGCCCCGTATTCCGGGGCAATGTTTGACATTTGGGGTGGATAGTGGAATTCGAATCCACGGCCTCCAGAGCCACAATCTGGCGCTCTAACCGACTGAGCTATACCCACCATATATAAAAGAAATATGCGCAAAAAATGAACGAATATGCCGATTGGTGCCAAAGTAAGAGCAGACCTTCTATCTCAATCAGAGCGAAAGCTCGAATCGACTGATTTGGCGCGCCAGAAGGGACTCGAACCCCTGGCCTACTGCTTAGAAGGCAGTTGCTCTATCCAGCTGAGCTACTGGCGCATATAGACCCCACAGAAAATGAAAAGTGAGCGACGGAGCGGGTGATGGGAATCGAACCCACGTAACCAGCTTGGAAGGGTGGCAACAATTCCCATTGCAGGCGTATTTGCGGAACAAATCCCACGGCAACACCCACCGTGTAATAATATCATATGCCAAGGGACAGTGTCAAGCGAGTTTGTTAATCTTATCGGCTGCATCCTGTATAACTTTTTCTGTGGTATGAGTGTAGATACGAGACGTCATTACGATGCTGGCATGGCCCATAAGGTAACGTGCCACATTGATAGGGACACCGGCATCCTGCAGGTCTGTACAATATGTATGCCGCAAGCAGTACGGAGATAAATCCGGCGCGACAACCGACATTATTTTTCGGGTGCGCATTTTATCATCTTTGGCTTTCACCTTTTCAAACTTGGCCCCCATTAAGATATCAAGATCCAAAACAAAGGAACGCCATAAACTATCCATTGTTGATTTGGTATGCCGCCGGCCGGACGTGTGAAGGAGAACCGGTGTAAACGGGTCCCCAATCTGTGCGGCCAGTATGGGGATAAAATGATTTGGGATGGGAATATCCCGAATGCCTGCCGCGCTTTTGGGCTTCCCTATTTTGGTGGTATGTGCTTTCATGGCAACCTCAACATGCAATAACTTTTTTTCCAAGTCAACATGCTGCCAATTCAGCGCACGGGCTTCTCCGGGCCGAATGCCGCAATATAGCGACAGCATCACCCACAAGCCTGCCTTGTGGGTTGCAGCCAGCTTCAATATCATTTTGCGTTCCAGGTCGGTAATACTTCGATGTGTCCCGTTTTCGGAGGCAGGCACGGTCAAGTTTTCAGCAGGGGTATGCATAATCAGTCTTGAGATATAGGCCTGCTTAAAGATAGCGCGTAATGTATTACGCAATTTTGAAAGATCAGACTGACTTTTGCCGGCGCGTGAATTCAGGATTTTCTGCAGATGAACGTCTTTCACATCTCTCAATTTATAACTGCCAATGGCGGGAATAATGACATGATCAATATGCAGCCGGTAATTGGCATACTGTCCATCGCCAATCGATGGGCCTTTGTATGTTTCCAGCCACTCTTCGGCCCACCGCTTTACCGTCATCGCGCCCGAAATGCCCACCTCGCCCCGTCTTAAGGCTGCTTTTAGCTCGGCAGCTTTTTCGTGGGCTTCCGAAAGAGTCTTCCCTGCCCTCTCATATCGTTTGCCCTCAAAGGTGAATGTTACACGCTTATATTCCTGTTTTGGCATGCCGCGCCTCCTTCCAACCTCTTTGAAACATGGTTGTAGATTTGCCGGTCGATTGCCCCCGCCTGAAGCAATGCTATGTGGTGCGAAAGCGAATCTCCCTATCCTCTTTTGGAATGCTCTTTAAAACGTCATACATCGTTTGGCCGCTTTTGCGTAAATGGACAAATGGATAGGATGACAGGGGCTATACATCCACTGAAACGCGCCTTCAATCTATTTTCTTGCCACAATAGGGGCAAAAGTGCTTTGCTTCCATTGCGCACTCTTGCGTATCGGCATTTTCACCAGAGATATTTTCCATAAATCCGGCACTGATAATACCCGTGGGAACGGCCACAAGCCCAATCCCCAATAGGGCAATCACAGCACTTAAAAGCTTTCCTAAAGCAGTAATCGGGTAAATGTCACCATAGCCGACCGTGGTCAGTGTGGCAATCGCCCACCATAAACCAGAAAAGGCGTTTTCGAAAACATCGGGCTGTGCTTCATATTCGATATTGTACATCAAAACCGATGCCATAATCATAAGCACAAGAACAACCAGCATGGACGAAATGAGTTGTGGAGCCTTTCGCTTGATCACATTGCCTACCGTGGAAAGCGCATTTGTGTAACGATTCACCTTCAAAATGCGCAGCAAACGCAAAAGCCGAACCATGCGCAAAACCCTTAAATCAATGGGAATGACAAACGGTAAATAGAACGGCAAAATAGCAAGTATGTCCACAATCGCCATAAATGAAAAAGCATATTTCAGCCGTGCGCGCATCGGCCTTAATGCGGGAAAGATAAAATCAGCCGTCCATAGTCGAAGCAAATATTCAATCGTAAAAATGACAATGGAGAATACCTCTATGAAGTGGAAGACCGACAGCACCGCTTCTGGAAGCCCCTTGAACGTATCCAAAATTACAAGGAGTACATTCACAATGATAAGCGCAATGATGAAGCCGTCGAATATCGAGGCGGCCAGGTTATTTTCATCGTCATCACGGATTAAGCTGTAAACGCCGCGTCTTATCTTCATCGCAATCAGAACCGCGCCCCTCGTCCTGCCCCTTTGGCCTTTGGGCTAAAGGGGCTTTTTTTTTGCTTATCGCACATCACTTGGCCGCCACTGTTTACGGGACGCAAGCCAGTGTATTTCACATTCCAAGACTTGTTCCATTCATGAGAAGACCTGGAGAGGTATTGAATGGAAAGGATGGAGATGTAAATGGTCGTCAGATTCATGATCATGTTAATTGCCAGTTATGTAAGTGCTTTCAGTGCTGGAGCACTTTTGGGGCTAAACTCAAGGTAAAAACAAACTGATAATGGCCACCATAACGGCAAGAATGGAAATAAACGCTGCACCCACGCCAGAAACTTCACCGAAATGATCATCATTGAATATTCCGCCATTTGCATTCGCGCTTTGCGCAACGGGTACAATGGAAGAACTTGCTCCATTTGATGGATTATTTGAGCAACCTGCAAACAAGAGTGTCACCTACAAAAGGCACGAAATAACCTTCCTCATGCTTGCCCATCTCCTGATGTCTATTAATATTTGGGCCTTAATATCATCCAGATAATCCAAAGACCACCTGAGATAAGTATCATAAATATATCGAACAACACGGAATATCTGCGTGGGTTTACAACTGCCTTCGCGGTATTCGTGATTACAATTGCTTGATGTGATTGTACAGGATTTTGTTGAGTTTGTTGAGTTTGTTGAGTTTGTTGAGGCTGATATATTGCCTGTTGCTGTTGGTGATAATTGGCAGTTCCGACACCGCAAGCCGGGCAAATGATCGCCTGATCGTCCAATTCTTTGCCGCATTTCTGACAAAACATACGTATGTTCGCCTCCTAATGTAAATAATTTAATTATAATTATATCACACAATTTGCCGATTGTGACACCCTTTATTTGCCGATTGTGACACCCTTTTCGCTGCAAAGATGTTCAAGTAAATTGTATCAATCGTCCATATTCAGCCCTGCCCCTTTGGCCTTCGGGCCAAAGGGGCTTTCTTTTTTTGCTTATCGCACATCACTTTGGAAGGCAATTGCCTTGCCCAATATGCGCACTTCTGTGTTGTTGTTAAGGTCGACGACAATATCTTCGTAGGCGGGATTTTCCGGGCTGAGAATCACCATATTCCCAACCTGCCGAAACCGTTTTAACGTGACCTCTTCCCCATTCATGATGACCGCCGCAATTTCGCCGTTGCTGACGATAGGCTGCTCTCGGATAAAGACAATATCGCCGTCAAAAATTCGGGCGCCTATCATACTGTCACCCTTCACCCGCAGGGCAAAGTCGGCCTGAACCTCCGCGCCACACTCCACATAAGCATCAAACTCTCGAACCGCTAATATAGGTTGTCCCGCTGCGATCTTGCCAAGCAACGGGATTTTTTTTGTATCGATAGGAATGATGTTGGAAGGCAATGTTTCGATTCTTCCCGTATGATCGTCCCCCCACCCCATCAGCCATGTGGGCGTGGTATCCAGTGCCTTTGCAAAAGCGGTTATTTTTGATTGTGGAATATCGTTCTCGCCAAGTTCAATTTTATTGATGGATGACCGCGATTTATAGCCAAGTTTTTTGGCAAGGTCATCCTGAGACATTGCCAATGCCTCACGTCTTTGACGGATTCTTTTATACAATTCAATCATATGACAGCCCTCCAAGTGCAATATAACACATTGTCGATCAAAAATCAACAAAAATTCAATATTACCGCAAAAAACGTTGACTTTAATTCTACAACGTGGTACGATTAGGTTGTAGAATATAAATCTACGGAGGTGGACATTGATACTGATATCAAATCAAAATACGGCAGATGTAAAGCCGCGCTGACAAGGCCGTAGCCTGTCGCTCAGGCCGCGACCGGCCCATACTTTTTGGCGCAAAGAGTATGCAAAAACATTTTTTAGGGAAACCACATGGTTTCCCCCCGCCCCCATCCTTAGGGCAAGAACATCGCTGCACAAAAAACGCCTGGCTTTGCAGAAGAACTGTTTTGGCTTTGTTTTTTTGGGGGGGGGACACGGGCGAAAAGAGAAAAGAACATGAGTATTGCGCATCTACGGAGGTGAAATGATGACAGACACCGTTACCCTGCGGCGCGAAATTGAAAAAAACGGACTGAAGTACAAGCATATTGCATTGCAGCTTGGCATTACGCCTTACGGACTGCAAAAAAAGATTAAAAACAATACGGAGTTTAAAGCAAGAGAAATCGCAAAATTATGCGATATACTGTCGCTTTCATTGGAGATGAAAGAAAAGATTTTTTTTACGAATCAAGTAGAATAATAATCTACATCCAAGCATCCCTCCCCCACCTGTTAGAGAGAAAGGAAATCGATATGGCACATGAAAAAGAGATTAACGCCATGGCCGCCGCCATTGTGCAAGCACACGATGGCAAAGCCTATTTTAATTTTCGTGAGATTAGCGAAATTGTTGGATGTGGAATCAATACGGTGCCGCGCGTACTGCACGAGGCCGGTGTCGGGGTGAAGCGAATTGGCACCAGCAAACGCATATCAGCCTACGATTTGGCTGAGTTTATGTGCCTGTACCGTGTGGCCGCCATTGATAAGTGAGAAAAGTGGTCCATGGCGCAGACAAACAACGGGAGTGATATGATGAGACGTTTAAGAGGAGTCATTGCCGGCATTGGCTTTACATCCATGTGCATTGCGCCGGGGGCCGAAAGCCTTACCGTTCTTGGTGTGATGGCTGTTGTCGGATTGGTCGCCCTGATCTGGGGCCTATATCCCTGGATGGACTTTCCGAAAGGAGGGCGGCGCCGTGAAAGGATTAATGGCTATACTGCTTGTACCTTTATTGATCGGTAACCTGGCGATTCCCGCCCACGCCCAAGAGACGCCACTGCTGACACCCTGCGGCCTTTCCAGCCCCGAGCTGGCGGCGGCGCTTTTGTGTGACCTTGCGCCATACGCCGACACCTTCCTGCAAGCAGAGGCGGAAACCGGCATCAATGCCATTTTTTTGGCCTCTGTGGCCGCCCTGGAAAGCGGGTGGGGCCGGTACATGGCCGCCGACAACAACATTTATGGCTGGACAGGGGCTGCCGGGTATATGGATTTTGACAGCGTGGATGAATGCATTTTGCATGTCGCCCGAAGCCTGAAGGCCAATTACCTTTCCCCCGATGGCCCGTATGACAATGGCTGCACCGTGGCGGGGGTAAACCGATGCTACAACGGCAGCCCGGCTTGGGAAAAGCTTGTGACACAGATCATGCACGACATAGAGCGCCGGGCGCGATGAGAGGCGGGGCGTCTTCCCTGCCCCACGGCGCCGGCCAAAGCTTACGGAACAAATGGCCATATGAATACAACGAAAAGGAGGCGATTTTGATGATGCCACTTGGCCCGCAAGACGAGCAAACCCTCGCCAGTTGGGAGGACAAGCACCTGGACCCCGATTACAACATGGCAAAGCGGCGGTATCGCTGCCCGGCCTGTGGCAGCATTGAGATTCGAAAAGGCCGGTGCGCCTGGTGCCACGGTCAGGTCATCCATGAGGCAGAAGCAGCCGACAGGAACCGGCCGCAAAGAAGCAGCAAAAGATACGATAGCCCCGGAAGGTGAACTGGGAAATGTGTTGACGTTTGCCCGGCAGGGCCAAAATGCCCACATGTTTTCAGCCGCTGCCTGCCACGCGATGCGAAAAGCGTTGGCGGAGGGCAACTTCTTGTGGCAATACAAAGAAAGCCCAAAAGCCGCCATGGCGGATATCCGCAAAGCAATGGGGTTTTTGGGCACGGAAGGAGATAGCACCATGATGGACGGCAGACAACTGCAACAAGCCAGAATCGGGGCGGGGCTTAAGCAAACCGATGTGATCCCGCATTTGCGGGCAGTCGAGAAACAGGCCGACGCGAGCCTTTTGTCCAAATATGAGAATGGGATATGCTTGCCCACCGGGCCGCAGTTGCAAGCCCTGTGTGCCCTCTATGGAGTGAAGCTGCCGGCATTTTCGAAACAGCCAGATGCGCGAAAAGGCGATAGGCACAAGAAATCCATTCGGATTCAGGCGCGAATCCCCGTGAGCAAGGCCCTGCCCGATGCCGCGGCGCTGCATGCGGCGATACATCGCGCAGGGTGGAAATCCGCAGCCGAATGGATGAAACATTGCGTTGGTGAACTGGCAGGCAAAATGGATGGCTGCATTTGAATCTGTTTTTTTTTGGGGGGGAAGCCTTGCTTCCATTGTGAAGGGTAACACTGACAGGGGCGGTGCCAAGCGGCAGCATATCCGCTGGCGACGATACTGCCCAAATGGATCCGCAAAGAATACACTTTGTCATGCACGGAAATGGCAAGGCTGCGCGCGCACCCTCTCCCTTCATCAACCAGTGGGTAAGGCGATCAATTCCTATCAATGGCAAATGAGAATGATTGAGGCGCAAATAAGCCGAGAATGGAATGGGCGGTGACTTATGGCAAAAGAATATTTCCATGCCTATCATAGCTACCTTGAGGCTTTAGCAGCTCTTAGCGACGCTGAGTGCGGAAGACTTTTCAAGGCTTGTTTACAATACAGCAAGACCGGCGAAGCTCCGGCGCTTACCGGCAACGAGAGAATACTATTCCCTAGTTGGAAGTCACAGATAGATAGGGAAAATCTGCACTATGCCGCAATGTGTGAAAAAAACAGAAAGGCCATCGAAAAAAGATGGGCTTTCACAAAAGGTACCGATGAATACGGGCGTATACAAGCGAATGATTGCGTATACGAAACATACCAAAGAGAAAGAGAAGACAAAAGCGAAGACAAAGGCAAAGAAGAAGTACATATTTTTTTTGAACGCGTTTGGGCCTCATACCCCAACAAGAAAGGAAAAGGCCAAGTCAGTGACGCGCAGAAAAAGAAGCTGTTTGCCATTGGCTTCGAGCAATTGACACGGTGCATCGAGCGTTACAAAGAAGCCAAAGAAGATTGGAAAGCATGGCAAAACGGCAGCACTTTTTTTCACAGCGGGTACATTGACTATTTGGATGCCAACTATGAAGAAGAGCCAAGGCAGCCCGAGCCGGAGAATGACGGGTGGAGAGTGGCGCAATGATGGATGAAACACAAATCCGGCGGACGATTGAATTTTTAAAGCCTGCCGGCAAGCTGTTCGAAATTCGGCTGATCGATGGCAAATACAATGCCAGCGGATATTTTACAAACGCCGACGTTCTCATCCATGAACTAAAGCGCGTGGGCAACCGGAAAAATCTGAATGTCTATATCACGCTTAACGGCATCAAAGACGAATGTTATGCCCGGGCGCAGCGGGATAAATTGGTGGCGTATGCCGCGCCTACCACAAGCGATTCGGATATCAAACTGTATGAATGGCTGATGGTTGATGTGGACCCAAAGCGTGCAGCGGGGACTTCCTCCAGCGACCTGCAAGTGGGACAGGCCAAACAAAAAGCCAATGAGATTTTTTATTTCATGCGTGGCCGGGGCTGGAGCGACCCGGTTGTCGCTATGAGCGGAAACGGCGTTCACTTGCTTTATCCGGTGGGGCTGAAGAACGAGCCGGACAACGTGAAGCTGATGCAAAACTGCCTGATGGCATTGAGCATGATATTTTCCGACGAACAAGTGGACATTGACCTGAAAACTTTTAATCCGGCGCGCATCTGCAAATTGTATGGAACCATGGCGCAAAAGGGTTCTCATACGCCACAGCGCCCCCACCGAATGAGCAAAATGATCAGGGCCGGGGGGGTCATTCAGAACGACAAATCCCTTTTGCAGAGCCTGGCGGACTTGTTGCCCAAAGAGGAAAAGCCGCAAAAGTACAACCAGTTCAACCCGCGCACGTTTGACCTGGAAAGCTGGATTGATACACACGGTTTGCGCGTCCAGAAATCCGGCTGGAACGGCGGCAGCAAGTGGACGTTTGAGGAATGCCCCTTTGATGCCTCGCATAAGGGCAAAGACGCGGCCATCATACAGACGCCAGACGGGAAAATTTGTTTTAACTGCTTTCACAATTCATGTGCCGGCAACAAATGGCGGGAATTGCGGCAAAAATACGAGCCGGACGCATACGACAAAAAATACATTGCGCCAAACCGTTACCCCAATTGCCAAAACCCAAATTACCAGGTGGTGCGGGTGAAGGAGACAAAAAGAGCCGATGGCGAGCCGATATTTTACACCACTGAACAGATTCGGCTGCTGGAAGAACCGCCGGAAGAATTTATCAAAACGGGCGTCAATGGCATCGACGTGAAAATGCGCGGATTGAAAAAGGGTTTTGCAACGTGTATCAGCGGCTTGCGCGGCTGCGGCAAATCCAGTTTCATTTCCCAACTGGCCATTGAGGCGGCAAACCAGGATTACCGCACAGCATTGTTCAGCGGCGAACTGAAAGCGAAACATCTTTATCAGTGGTTAATGCTGCAAGCCGCCGGGCAATACAACGTAAGACCCACCCAATATGATCATTTTTTTACGGTCAAACCGAACATCGAGGCGGAAATATCAAAATGGCTGAATGAAAGGATATTCGTTTACAACAATCATTACGGCAACAATTTTGCGGAAATTTATCAGCGGCTAAACGAATGTGTTTCTGCCCACAGGGTGGATTTGGTGATATTGGATAACCTGATGGCGCTGAATATTACAATGTTGGAGCAGGAGAAATACCAACAGCAAAGTATGTTTGTGCAGATGCTGGAGGACTTTGCAAAGACAGCCAATATCCATATTGTGTTTGTTGCGCATCCCCGCAAAAGCATGGGATTCCTCCGGCTGGATGATGTTTCCGGTTCCAATGATATTGTAAACCGTGTGGACAATGCTTTTGTATTGCACCGGGTGAATGAAGATTTTAAGCGATTATCCAAGCAAATGTTCAAATGGGCCGATACAAACCCGCTTTACAGTTGCAACAATGTAATTGAAATATGCAAAGATAGGGCGTCCGGCATACAGGATGAATTTATCCCGCTGTATTTTGAAAAATCCTGCAAACGCCTTAAAAACACCCAGTGGGAAAGCAAAGTGTACGCATGGGATGAAATCGCGATGAAAATGCACCCGGAAATCCCCCATGCATAAGGGGGGACAGGCCGCAAAACAGCGGCAGGATGGAAGAGAAGAAACATGCGCCAAAACCATAGCCGCACCCCGGGCTTGCCGGTGCATACGGCGAAACATGGGGAGCAACCGACAGATCGAACGGTGAACGGGAGCATGGCGGCCGGTGGAAGAAGAAAAGTAAAAAAAAGAGCGCCCTACCCCCAATGGGACGCCTTCTTCCCTATATTGTGCGCCTCGGTGGCACAACGAAACTGTATATGAGGAGGGATTGCAAGTGACCACAAAAGAATATTTGCAGCAGGGTTACCGGTTGGCCCGCGGCATCCGCTTCAAGCGCGAAAGAATCCGCGAACTGCGCGAGTTTGCGCAGCGGTCGGCCGCCGTATGCACCACTGAACGCATTGGCGGCAGGGCGCAGCACAGCAAATTGGAAAACTGCATCTGCCAAATGGATGAATGGGAACGGGAAATTGATGAGGCAATGCGCGAATTGCAAAAGATTCATCAGGTAATCGCAAGCGTGAAAAACCTTGATTATCGCCAGCTGCTGGAGCTGCGTTATTTGCATGGACTTTCATGGGTCGATGTGTCTATCAAAATGGGATATGCGGAAAGACATATGTATCGAATGCATAACAACGCCTTAAAAGATGTCAGTGAATGTCAGTAGATCTTATGCTATTATGGTAACATAGAATAAGCCGCCTGCCGCAGGGCGGCTTTTCCATTGCTGTGAAAGGTGGTGAGACCGTGAGCCAAAGCAAAGCCAAGAGCCCCGAAACACGGCGCGAACCGCGAAAAAACTGCCCGCGCGACTGCAACCAGCAGAACGTATCCGCTCACGATTCCAGCGCCAAGAACAGCGAATTTGTCGGCACAAAGCGGCGGCAGACAACGCGCAAGCGTGGATAAAGCGAGGTGGTTAGAATCGAGACTGTAAATAAAGACCAGGCAATCCTCGACTGGATTTTGGCAAAAGGCACCCCAATCCTCTTCAATGTGCTGCCGGACGAACCGGGCAGCTGCGCGTTTGTGCCCATTTCGGCGGAGGCTGTCATCAAGCGGTACATGCATGGCGGCGCAAAGAAAAAGTATGACTTTGCGTTCCAGTACATGGCGCCGTTTTCGCAAACGACAGATACCACAAACACCGACGCCATGTGCGCCATGCGACAGTGGCAATCTTGGATTGACGAGCAGGAATCAGCCGCAAACTATCCCAATTTCGGCGACAAGTGCAGCGATTACCGGTTCGAGAACCAGTCCAACATGCCGCAGCTGGCAATGGCGTATCCCGATAATCAGGTTGCAAAATATCAATTCATGGCGACATTATTTTATTATGAATCTAAATGAAAGGGTGACATTTTTTGAAATTATCTGAACTGATGCAAAGCAAAACACCGGTCCCCACTTTTACCGGATGGGTAACAAACGACGATTGGGTGCTGGCAATTGATCCTACCCCCGGGGCGACAACCCCCACCGAACCTGGCGACTATATTGTCGTGCAGATGGGCATTGCCGGGCTGGACGCCCAGATGAACCCCATTACACAGGACAAGACATACATCCGCGCCGGGCAAACCACGGCGAAAACAGGCACGCAGAGAGCTTTTAAAGCCACTGGCGACAGGTATGTCGGCGATGAGTTCCAGGACTACGCGTTCGGGCACAATATTAAATTTGGCGTCGGGAACAAAGTGGTCGTGCCCTATGTCTATTTTTGCATTCTGAACGGCAAGGGCGAAAAAGGCGCCGTGTCTATCATTGTCAATAGCGACGGCGGCGGCAATGCCGGCGAATCCAGCGCCATTGATGTCGATCTCAAAAAGATCGGTTCGATGCCGGAAGAATATACCTATTCGGCCTGACAGAAACGGAGGACAGTGCCATGAGTGCCAATTTTGTATTCGGCGAACTCGATGTGTATGTCGATACATCGGATTTTGCCAACCTGAAAAAGTACCGCGATGAATCGGCAAAATACATCGAGTACGTCAAAAAAGCGCCATCCGATTACATTGAAGCGCTTGAGTATGTGATTGTCGGCATGACAAACCTGCTTGACATTGTGCTGGGAGATGGCGCGAGCAACAAGATGTTCGGCCCGCGCATTACAAGTTTCGATCAGGTCGAATCTGGCTTTGCCGCCTTGCGCGACTATTTCCTAGGCCAGCAGCAACAGCGGGTAGAGCGGATTGCGCAATATTCGCCACGCAACAGGGCTGAACGCCGGGCCACAAAATGAATCTGCTGCTGGACCCCCTGCCGGATTCCGTGGTGGTTGGCGGTTTGGAATACCCCATACGAACGGATTTTCGCGACTGGATGTTGTTTGAGCAATTGATACTGGCGAAAGATTCCGGCGATGATCCGCGCTTTCAAATGCTGGAATGGTATGAATGCGAGCCGCCCCCAACCCTGGATGCCGCGCTGCTGGCTCTGCTGGACTTTTATAAGGCCAACAGGCGGGAAGCCAAAGAACCACAGCAAAAGTCAACGCTAAAAAAACCAACACCCCGCGCCTACGATTTTGACGTTGACGCGGGGTTGATTTATGCGGCATTCTGGCAAGCATACCACATTGATTTAACCCAAGCGGATATGCACTGGTGGAAATTTTGCGCCCTGATGGACGCGCTGCCCCATGACACCGAGTTTGTGCGCGCAATGGGATATCGTGTGGCCGACACAACCGGCATGAGCAAGCAAGAGAAAAAGCACATGGAAAAAATGAAAAAGCTTTACGCCATTGGAGGCGAGGCGCGGAAAATGACGCTTGAGGAACGCGATGCAAAGATGAAACAGTATGTTGAAATAAGGCTTTCCGAAGTAGGCTAGGCGCAATATTCGCCTTACGAAAGAACATAGCTGCTTAATATCCGATTGAATCCGAGAATATCAAACGACGCCCTGATCTCAAAGTGAACCTTACCTAATCCGCTAAACCAGAGATCGATCTCGCAGTCGCGATCAAACGTACCCGCAGTTTCAACGGAAAACGCCTGAACTTTGCTGTATGGAAGACTGGTATAGTCGGTTTTCTTACCTGTAATCCCCTGAACATTGACTGCGACCACGCGCCGATTGGTGAAACAAACGTAATCGCGCACGCCTTTGAACCCTGCTATGATTTGCTCTTGGTCAACCATCATGGGGCCTATGAGATGCATAAATAGCGTTGGGTCGGCTGGGCCGAGCTTTACGAAGCCCTGTTGAAAATCAATCATTTTAACATTCCCCTTGTTGTTTTTCTCTGATTCTACCAAATATTTCCGACTTGGTAAAGTGTCTATCGAAAGCTGGGCGCTTTTCTATTGCCGAAAAAGGCGTGATTATTTGGATAAAAATGTAAACCAGCACAAATGGGTGAAATGCCCGCTGTGTGGCTGGCAACAAAAAACAAATCGGTTCGGCGAAACCGCGCAGTGCAAACATGTTTGGGCAAAGTGTAAATCCTGCAAGCGAGAATTTGAAATCATAATCGAAAATGGTGAGCAGAAATAGTGCCCAGTGCCGCTCATCGAAAAGGGGGCGACATGATTGGCGTATGATGGCACAATAAAAATTGGCGTCGAACTGGACGAAAAAGAGCTGGCCAAGATGGGCGGGGCCATATCAACCGGCCTTGGCGCTGCTGTAAAGTCTGTCGACGTTGCGGTTGGCACCCTGGGCGCCTCTTTTGGCGGGCTGAAATCGCTGGCAATGGAGATTGGCAGCCATCTTTACAAAGACATTAGCGCGGCGGAGGCAGCGGCACAAGCGCTCGCAAAAGTCATGGACGAAACCTGCAATTCCATGGCAAACCAAGAACAGATCAGCCTTGCCATGAAAATATGGCTTGAGAAAAGCGCCACTGCCGCCGGGGATTATGCGAAAGAAAGCATTACCCTGGCCGGTGCGCTTGATGAAGCAAAAGCCGCGTGGGACAACTTCCTTACGGGCGCTGGTGACGTGGACAGCCTTGTGGCGGCGCTCTCGACTGCGGGCGACGTGATGATTGAGCTGCTGCCCCACCTGGCAGAAGGCCTTGTCGAACTGTTGCAGGCGCTTGTGCCGTTAATCCCGCCGCTTATGGAAGAACTGCTGCCCGCCCTTGTGGACGGCATAGTGGTGCTGTTCGACGGGTTGGTGGCCGCTGTGCCCGGACTGGTTCAGGTGCTGGCGGATATAATTCCGATGGTGCTGGAGGCAATTGTAATAGCGCTGCCCGTGCTGATCGATGCGGGCGTGCAGATCATCGCCATGCTGGCATCGGGTATCATTGCCGCTGCTCCCCAAATCATTCCCACAGCAATGCTAATCATTCAGTCACTCAGGCTCGCCTTGTCCGCAAACCTTCCCATGCTTACCAATGGCGCTGTGGAGATGATTGATGCGTTGGCATATTCCATCACCCAAGCCCTGCCCCAAATCATCCCCGCGGTCATGCAAGTCATTCGGACACTCCTAATCGGCCTGTGGGAAGTGCTGCCCATGCTTACCGATCTCGCTGTGGCGATGATTGCCGCGTTGGTACAGGGTATCACCCAAACACTGCCCGAATTAATTCCCGCGACAATGGCAGCCATCATGGCCATTACGCAAGCGCTCATTGATAATTTGCCGTTGCTGATCGATGTTGCTATGGCGATGATTGCCATGCTGTCATCCGGTATCGCCCAAGCACTGCCCGAATTAATACCCGCGGCAATGGCGGCCATCATGGCCATTACGCAAGGGCTCATTGATAATTTGCCGTTGCTGATCGATATTGCTTTACAACTGATACTCGGCCTATGTCAAGGTATTTTGGACGCCTTACCTGTACTGATGGAAGCCCTGCCTGTATTGTTGCAAAGTTTGACAGCAGGCATCATTGCAGCCATACCCCTTCTGGCCGATGCAGCGATACAGTTGATCACCGCATTATGTGATTTTATTGTGCAAAACATCGGCTTGTTCACCCAGCTGGCGGTCGAGTTGATGATATGGTTCTCTGACAGTTTAATGCAAGCGATGCCATCCCTTATCGATGCCGGGGCCCAAATTATTGTTAGCCTGCTGGCCTATATTGTCGCCCATCTTCCTGAGCTCGCAAATATGGGAACGGAAATAATACTGGCAATAGCCAACGGCTTATCAACCAGCGTTAACAGACTGGGGGCAGTCGCTAAAGAATTGCTCGAAGCGACAGTGAACCCGTTTCGAAACATCGACTGGCAAACGATTGCCACCGGTATTGCGGATGGGTTCATCAGCAGCCTTAAAAGCGGAACAAGCCGGATAGCAGCGGCAGCCAGAGATCTGGTGGGGTCTGCGTTGGACGCCGCAAAAGAATTTTTAGGCATTGATTCTCCGTCGAAAAAATTTCGTTATTTGGGCGAAATGTCCGTTGTGGCTTATGATGATGCGTTTGTTGCTGGAAGCAAAAAAACAGCGGCCGATGCGGCCAATATGGCCGAAGCCGCCTATAACGCTGTGAACGCGCGGCACGGTGACATAGGGGAACATTACTCGTCTTATGTGGGTGATGTGACAGGCAACAATCAAACAGGCGGCGACGTTATCTTCCAGCAAGGGGCCATTGTGCTGGAAGGCACGCCCATCAACAGTATCTTTGACGCGGAAGGCATTGGCAGAATAATCGGTGACGCGGCAGCCGTCATGATGAAGAAAAAGGGGGTGCTGGCAACATGACAGATGATAGCTTTACGTTAAACAGTGTGGATGTGTATGATCTGGCAAAGCTGAAGGTCGTTGCTTATGATGTGCTCACCCCGCCTCTTCGGCCCCGCAAAGCTGTTATACCTGGCCGCAGCGGCGCGTATGACTACGGGTCCAAGTACCACGATGAACGCGGGATCCGCTTGGAATGTGTCATCGAAGGCGAAATTACAACCGCGCAGTTTGACAGCCTTAAATATACGCTGTCCCGCAAGGGGCGGCTTATTTTATGGGATAAACCGGACCGCTATTTTTGGGGGCAATTTTATGAAGCCGCAACGGTGTTGGACTTTCCCGGGCACTGCATGAGGGAATTTACCCTAACCTTTGTGTGCGATCCATATGGGTATGCGCTTGTCCCTTCCATTACCACAACAACAGACAATATGATCGACATGAAAAAAGGCGGCAACCCATATGCGGGTACGCAAGAAGCCCCCACAAGAATCACCATTTACAACCTTGGCGAAACAACCATGCGCGGCATTGAGATTATAGCCCGGCAGAAACAATAGGAGGAGACTATGTACTGGACAAATTATAGCGAAGCCATGATCTTAAATAGCTTTCGGGGCATAACGGCAAATGCTCCCACCGCTGTGTATGCAGCGGCATTTCTTTCGAACCCGGGTGTAGCGGGCGGCGGTACGGAGCTCTCTTACTCCGGTTATCAGCGGCAGCCGATCTCGTGGTCCACCCCCGCGGTAAGCGGCGGCAATGTGTCTATTCAGAATAATACCGACATCGCCTTCCCTACCGCAACCGCAGCCGCCGGCACCATCACCTATGTGGCGGTAATGGATTCCGTGTCTGGCGGGAACATGCTGGCTTACATGCTGTTGGATGAACCCATTGTGGTTTCCGCTGGCGTGGCGCCTCTGATTATTGCCCAGGAATGGAATTATGTTTCCAGCGGCAATTTTTCTGAATTGTTTAAAATGAAGGCTTTGAACTGGATGCGGGGTACAGACCTGACAGGATTTACCGCACACATCGCACTGTACAACGGCAATCCTGATTCCGGTGGCGCAGAGCTTTCCGGCAGCGGCTACGAACGGTTCCCCGTTACATTTGGCGCGCCGGAAGTGCAGGCAGCCGGGCAAAGCATGATTACCAACAATGCGATAGGCGCATCGCCTCGGGCCTTGTCTAACTGGGGCACCTGGGCTTACACAGTGATCTTTGACGCCGCGAGCGCGGGCAGCCCGGTTGCCTACGCGCAAGAATCTCCAGCCCAAAACATGAGTAAAGGCAAGGCAGTGATCCTCGATGCAGGGAACCTGTCTGTCAGTTTGAATTAATGCTGAACAGAGGGTATATAAACCGCCTGCCCATCA
This sequence comes from Oscillospiraceae bacterium, assembly GCA_031551485.1. GTDB lineage: Bacteria > Bacillota > Clostridia > Oscillospirales > Ruminococcaceae > JAVBNO01. The sequence continues at coordinate 21,896 of JAVBNO010000002.1, read as the reverse complement.
ACCGGGGGATGTCGCAGGCAGACGGATATCCCCTTCATGGCAGCTGGGCCGAAACCCTGCAAGGTTGGGCCACCATTGGGGCTGACTATGCCGTACAACAACGGTTGTACGAGCAGGTCAACGGCCACATAATCCTCACCGAGGGCATCCGGGCTCACTTTTTGTTGGCAGAGACGCTGGCCGGCACCGCAACAGGCGCAGCCGGAATCAAAAGGATATACCGCCTGGCAGAAAATCTGGGCGGTTCTTTGGCCATGGGCGCCAACATGTACTACACACGAATGTGGGAAGAAGCTCTTGGCGGCTTGCTGCGCATGGGGGCAACCCACCATTATGCCGGCCGCTTCTCGGAAGCCCTGATGGGCACGGCCTACATGGGCGCGCATGTTTATGTAACCAGGGCCTTTTGGGAAATGCTCAACGGCTATGCCAACGCGAATAACATAACCGATTTAAGGTGTTATTTGGATGGTGAAATTCCGCCCGGCGGCAAACTTGTCATTGATTCTGAGCACTACAATGTGCTGCTGAACGACGAAAACCGGATGGCCTGGCAAAGAGGAGACTGGATATCGGTTGGTCCCGACACCATGAGTATTACCCTATCGCAGATAGGCGGCGAAAGCTACCGCATGGAGGTATACTACATTGCTTTATACTTATGATTTGCAGCAAAGAAAAACAGCGGCTCTTGAAAATGCCTTTCAAATCGTAGAAGACGAATCGCTCAACTCGGTTTCGATGCTGAAATTTTCCCTTCCTGCGGCCGACCCCAAAAATCAGCATTGCAAACCCTTTCATATGCTGCGTTGGGATAACGGGCCGCTGTACAGAATCGCGGACAGTTCCACCGAAATACGAGATGTCGGCACAATTACCTACAGCGCTGAACACGTGTTAAGCTCCCTGATTGACAATATCTCCTTTGGGACCTATACGCTGGATAATCTGCCGACCCGAACCGTAATCGAAAAGGTCTTGTCGCTGCAAAAAACCAAAAAATGGGTGTTGGGTGAATGTGATTTTACCCAACACTTTTCTTATTCCTGGAGCAATGAAAATTTGCTGGCCATGCTTTTTTCCATTCCGAACCAATTCGACCAAAAATACAAATGGACATTGAATACAGATGTCTATCCCTGGGTCATCCATCTGAACCGCCTGGATGAAAATGCCGACCCTGAATATTACATACGCGACGGGAAAAATCTTCTCTCCTCCATTTTTACCCGCAAGGGCCGTGACATCTGCACACGGATTTATGGCCTTGGGTATGGTGAGGGAATCAACCAGCTTACTTTTAAGGATATCAACGACGGAAAGCCTTACGTAGAAAACACGGCGGCCACCCAGGAATACGGGCTGATTGAAAGGATATGGGAAGACGGACGATTCGAAGTATCCGAAAATCTTTTAAGCCGCGCCAATGTGCTTCTGTCGGAACTGTCGAAACCCTATGATGTGATCACCGCCAAAGTGGCGGATATCGAAAAAATGACCGGTGAGTACTTCGACACACCGGAGGCGGGCAAGATTGTACAGATCGGCCATTACAAAAGCTACATTAACCGGGTTGTCCGCAAACTGGATGTGGTGGGAGAAGATGTTGTAGAGATCGCCAATAAACCGGAAGACATTGCGGGTACAATCGCGGAGCAGGCCGACCGGGCCAGAATCAATCGCGTTTATGCCCAGGGGCAGACAGTACCTTTTACCCAGAATTTTGCCGACAACGCCGACCCAACCCATCCTGCCGTCATCAAGTGTTACATCCCCCCCGAAGCGCGGGCGGTCAACAAGGTCATTTTGACGTGGGAGCTCGAGGCGTTTCGGGCCTATGAGACGGGGGCGTCTTCGGATGGCGGCGGGGCGCAATCCAGCAGCAGCGGCGGCGGTACAGCCAAAAGCACCGACAGCGGCGGCGGCGCCACCAGTGGCACCGGCGGCCAAGCCACTGTGAGCAGCTCGAGTGGTAGTGGTGTTCAAAGTGCAACAAGTCAGCCATATCCTTTAGATGTTGCGTATGCAAAACACTATCATATCATCTATGGGGTAACGCATACGCATACGGTCACCACACCAAGCCATTCCCATACCGTGCCGGCCCACTCTCATAACTTTACAATACCTGCCCACAGTCACAATGTGGATATCCCATCCCACACCCACGATATCATCTATGGAATATATACAGGCCCAAGCGCAAGCAGTGTGACCCTGAAAGTAGACGGTCAAAGCGTACCCTTGCAAGCCGGGCAAAGTGAAATCGATGTCGCCCCCTATCTAAGTGTAGACAACGCCGGGAAAATCCAACGGGGCACCTTTCACCGTATCGAGATCGTGCCCAACTCACTGACTAGAATTACAGCCACCATGTACAGCCAAATCTTCATCCAATCCGAGGGCGGGGGGCATTATTAAAAAGGCTGCCATGTGAACCACTCGGTTCAAACATGTCAGCCTTTGTCGTTATTCGCTGTAAATTTCCAATGGGTCGTGCGTGCCGGCCTTTATGGCTTGGTAAACTTTCGTTTCTGCTCCAAAGTCAAGATCAATAAGCATTGTGATTTGATATTCATCAAATAGGTTACTTTCAATGCCTCCTGGGAAGTATCCACCACCATTTTTATTGACTGTATCTACAATCGATCTCACAACATCATTCCCAAAAGCAATCACATCTTCATCGCTTGTACCCTTTGGCAAACCAATGGCAAAGTCAATGGATTTTGGATCTGTGCGCCTCCCAAATATAATGTTACTGTGCAAATCCGTTACAGGGTAAGCGGCCTCCATATCGGCAATAACCTGATCCCAATCCACATTGGCGCCCAATGCCGGATCTACATAGGGGGCGCTGGATTCCGGTTCGCTGGAACTGGGGGTCAGCGCCTCCACCTGACTCTGCAAGTCCTCCACCTGGCTTTGCAAGTCCGATATCTCTCTTTGTTGCTGCGAGTTGCAGCCTGCCAACAGGGCTAAGAACATAACCAAAACAATAATCTTTTTCATTTATCGTCCCTCCATCGTTCAAATTCCACTACAGTATTTAATCAATATGCAGCTGCTCTTTTAACGCATCTTGCAATGTGACCGAAAAATTAATACCCTTTTTTTCTGCCGCCTCGTTTAACCACGAGGGGATGGTGAGTGTTTTCTTAACGGCACGCCCGCTGTGCTTTTTGCGATACGCGGTCTCATCAAATTCAACCAGCACCACAAATTCACCCGCCGCCGGTTGCGGCGGCTTGCCGGCTTTTGGAAAGGTAAACGTACCATCTTGATTTTGCATATACAATCCGAGGGCGTCACCTGCCATTTCATACGCTTCTTCCAAACTATCACCTTCGGTAAAGCAGCCCTCAAAGTCCGGGAATCGAACAGAGTAGCCAATCTCATTTTCTGTAAAAACCGCCGAGTAATAATGTTTCATGGCCTTATCCTTTCCAACGGGCCTATTGCAGCCCCGCTTGTTTCAATATCGTCTGCTCAGTTCCCTCATCTTACCCATGTTATATCATACGTATTCGCACGTGTAAATCGTTTTTGAAAAGTTTTCTGGAAGGCAGATGGCCCATGGGCCATGACTGCCTTTCCCAAACAGGAGGAATCGCCATGCAACCTATGTATCCGGTGAAAAACACAAGGGTAACGCAAATCACTGCTGACATTACCACTGTGGCACAAATTATCTCTGTGGCAGATGTTTCTGTCTTTCCAGCGCCCCCAAACTATGTCACCATTGGCACCGACAACGGCGCCGAGGTGATTTTTTATGCCGGGATCGATGTCCCCTCCAACGCGCTGACAGGTTGTCTGCGGGGGCAGTCGGGTACGCTTCCTGCCACATGGGAGGCCGGCTCCGACATTTACCATGCGTGGACAGCTGACACAGCCAACAACATCATGGGGAATGTGCGTGCCAATGACGAAGCGATTGCCCAAACCGCCGAGGCGTTGGGAACACATAACCACGACGGTGCCCATTCGCAAAAGATAGACTACGCCAATATCCATGGCACGCCCGGCAAACTCTATCGGCAATGCTTTACCGGCTCCGCGACTCTTTTGGCCGCCAATTGGGCAGCGACGCCAGAGGGCAGATTCGCCCAAACGATCACGGTGACCGGCATGACCGCAACCATGGGCGCCAATGTATTTGTTGCAGACGCCGACTGGCAAAAGATATCGCAAAATGGCGCCAAAACCGAGTGTATGGCCGATGGCATTACCATATATACCGCAGATCTGCCAACGGACGCTGTGGAGGTTACATATGAGGTGTGGGAGGTAGTACAATGACGGGAAGACTCATGGGCGGGTATTCTTCCACTAAAGCGCAGGAAATGATTCAATTTTTCGCCGTTCCGGGCGCGAGCGGGAAAATCCGACTCAAAATTGAAAAGCCACTGGCCGCCTCTTCTGTGACGATCCGATATAAAACAATTCCCTGGGTAAGCGCTGATACGATCAATAGCGGTACATTTGTGGCCAACATAACAGATGATACCGCCTATAAAGGCCCTAACCAATGGTATGAAATGCCAGGGCTTACAAATGGAACTGCTTACTATTTCAAGGCTTTCACTGCCCCCAATACCTTGTTAGGAATGAATGAAACGGTTTGCAAGGCTGGCGGGCTCACGGTTGAATATACATTCGATAATGTATCTGGAACCACCGTTTACGACACAAGCGGAAACGGTAAAAACGGAACGTTGTCTAACATTTCAATGGTTCCCGGAAAAGTAGGAAATGCGGGAAAAGCAGATGGAAATGGATATTGCACGGTGCCAACCTCGGCAGTCAATTATACAGAAAGAACGGCATGCTTTTTCCTCACCCCAGGTACATTAAGAAGCGGTTCGCAATCCACGAGAATTGTAGAATTGGAAGGCCCTGGAATGACCACGGGGGCAATGTGGGTATGCAATACAGATAGTTCACATTTGATGTTGCAAGCAATTGGAACCGCTACAATCACGATACCGGTTGACATAAATGCCGAATCGTGGTTTGCCATGAGCAATAGCGGGAATGTATCAAAATTTTATAAAGATGGTAGCTTGTTAGAAGCAAAGACGGGAACAAAAACGACAAATCAATTTACCGACAATCCTTGTATCTTTAATGGTAGATCACCGTCTTCTTCCATTGGAAGTTCTTCTACAATTGATCAATTTCGCTATTTCAACCGCGCTCTTGAAGATTACGAACTTGCGAATTTGTACAACAACGGGAAGGGATGCTGACAGCGTCCCCCTATGGACAAGCAGCGCACTTCCGGCCGGCGCCAGTCAAATAAAGGTTCATTCTGCACTGAAAATGATACAAAACAAGGGGATGATCCTATGTCTTGGGATAAGGTAAAAATGTTCTTGATTGCTTTCGGCACCGCGCTCACAGCATGGATGGGCATTCTGGCCATTCCGGTTTACCTGTTGGTGTTGCTGGGCATTGCCGATGGCATTACCATATATACCGCAGATCTGCCAACGGACGCTGTGGAGGTTACATATGAGGTGTGGGAGGTAGTACAATGACGGGAAGACTCATGGGCGGGTATTTGAAAGGTGGCGGACTTAATTATGAGATTATAGCGGTTGCAAATGAAAGTGCATTACCGGCATCGCCAAAAGAAAATACAATTGCAGTATTTACCACTACTCCAATTGGAGAGCATCAATTTTCGGTATCCACACCTATTGCAAAACGAGATGGTACAGCGCTTGCAACTGGAGATATATGGATTAATACAAATAATGCATCTAATATTAAATTCAATGCACTTTCAGAAAATGTATTGATGACATACCCATATGGAGTGTATCAATATATTTCAAATGCGTGGCAAAGCATATCTAATGTTAAAATATATCAAAATGGACAATGGATTAGTTTTATTACATGGTTTTATAACCAAGGGAATCTATATGCATCTCTTACCGGTGGATGGGAACATAGTTTCACAAGTGGGTTTTCAGATACATATCAATTAATACTTGGCCCGTCATCTATGAATAGAACAATCAGCGGTTCAAGTACATATGTATATAGAACTACTGATGCAATCAACGTGACCCCATTTAAAAAAATTTTTATGAATGCCAGTTATACATCTAATTATAGCGGCATACATAGAATCACTATTTTTACCAGCACATCAGCAACGCCCGCATCCACCACAGCAGCCTTTGTTAGAGATACAAACTTTAGTACGCAGACTGTTGATTTTGATGTATCTGCCGTTACGGGAAATCAATTTTTGACTGTTGCAATATATCATAATTATCATGCTTCACCTTCTGGTTCATCAACATGTGCAATAAATCAAATATGGGCGGAATAGAATATGGCGCGCTGACAACGTCCCCCAATGGACAAGCAGCGCACTTCCGGCCGGCGCCAGTCACATAAAGGTTCATTCTTCACTGAAAATGATACAAAACAAGGGGATGATCCTATGTCTTGGGATAAGGCAAAAATGTTCTTGATTGCTTTCGGCACCGCGCTCACCGCGTGGATGGGTATTCTGGCCATTCCGGTTTATCTGTTGGTGCTGTTGGGCATTGCCGACTACATCACCGGCGTAATAGCGGCCCCGTATCGCGGACAAAACCGCAACAGTGTGGCAGGGCTGCGCGGCATTATTAAGAAGCTATGCATGCTGTTGTTGGTCGGACTGGGGGCTATTGTCGATTGGCTGCTGGTTTATGCCTCGCAAAACTTAGGCATCATTCTCCCTTTCGAGTTTGTCGTGGCGTCGCTCACTGCCGTTTGGCTGATCTGTAACGAGATCATTTCCATACTAGAGAACATTGGCGATAGCGGTGTCGCGTTGCCGCCCTTCCTGAATAAACTGGTACAGTGGGTCAAGAAGACCTGCGAAGAGAAGGGGGATCAAATGTGAGCCAGAAATTGATACTTCCATTCATGGCCTCCGGCATCAACGCTGGGTACAAAACATCCGGTTACCGCGCCGGGTGGGGTTATGATCATTATGGCTGCGACTATGGTTCGTTTGTGCCGACGGGGGACAATGTCATCGCCTCCGGCGCCGGGCAGGTGGTCACAGCGGGATATGATAATGCCGTCGGAAACGTGCTGACAATCCTCTACAAAGATGTATATATCCACAAAACAGGAAAATCGCAAAGCCTTGTCGCGCGGTATATGCACCTGCAATCACTGGCGGTAAAAGTTGGCGATGCCGTCACAGCCGGACAAGTGATTGGTGTGGAGGGTAACACCGGTGCGGGAAAATGGGGCATTCACCTGCATGTAGAATTTGATACCGACACCCGGCCCCAATATTATAATTGGTCGCCGCAGGTAACCGGGTCGAACATCTTCAAGCATGGAATGGATTCCACAGTAAACCCATCTCACATCTTTTACAAGCGAAAGGATCAGCGGCTTACGGCAAACTATGCCCCCAACTACGCGGCGCCGGACGATATCAATTTACCCTTATGGGAAGAGACCGTTTGCACTTGTACAAAGTGCGCCGCGCTCGAGGCGGAAAATGCCGAGCTGCGCGCGATCATCGCCGCCGTGAAAAAGGCAATTGCTTAAAATAAGCCCCTGTGCCCTCTCAACAATGCACCTCTTCATAGGGGTGTTGAAAGGCCTCGCTTTCGGAGTGGATCCGGCGGCGGGGCCTTTTTATTGTTGTTTGGGAAGGGCCGACTTTGGCCACAACCTATTGTTTCTTCGGGTAGATTGTCCCACACCCTGTCCCACACAAAATCCCACACCCTTACCGTGTTTCGGGGTGATTTGCGGTGAAAACGACACTTGGGAAGCAAACAAAAAAACTGGCACTATTAGCCAGTTTTTGTTCGCTCTAATGCGGTTTTTCCCCAGTTTTTTAATGGAGCGGGTGATGGGAATCGAACCCACGTAACCAGCTTGGAAGGCTTGAATTCTACCATTGAACTACACCCGCACAACTACTGGTCACTGCAATGCCTTCATTCGCGACGCATTATATTTTATCAAATCAGTCTCTCTTTGTCAATGAAAAGCGTGGGGTAAAAATGAATCTTTTTCAGCCCGCGGTATTGTGGCTATTCCGCCTCCCTATTTGCAATGCGCCCATCCCGTTTTGCAAACACATTCCGCCCTGTGCTGATACCCGATTCAACTGCGCTGAAGGCACAATGCTCTTTGCACAAGCCACAGCGAATACACTCGCCATGGTTCACTTCCCGCTGCGGGTGAATGTTCATGGGACATACGTCAGCACAATGGTTGCAATGAGTACACCGATCCTCCCGGATATGATAACGGTATAGTGCCACCCGGTTAAAAAAAGCGTAAATGGCGCCCAGCGGACAGATATACTTGCAAAACGGCCGGTAAATAAGGATAGAGAAAAACAGCGTCAAACCCAGAATGCCCATCTTCCAGGCATATAAAAAGCCGATGACTTCCTGCAACGCCCGGTTGGCCAGCACCAGCGGTATGCCACCCTCCAGTGTACCTGCAGGGCAGATGAGCTTGCAAAACCAGGGCTGCCCCTGCCCCACAGCGTCCACCAAAAAAAGTGGCATTAAAATGACAAAAATGATCAGGACGCCGTATTTAAGATACCGCAGCATTCTGTCTCCACGAAAAGTTTTTATTTTGGCCACAAAAGGAATACGATGCAAAATCTCCTGCACAAGGCCAAAAGGGCACAAAAATCCGCACACCACCCGCCCCAACAGCGTGCCGATAATGAGGAAAAAACCAGCCAAATAGAAGGAAAACCGGTACTTGCTGCTGCTTAATACCGCCTGTACAGCGCCGATGGGGCAAGACCCAAGAGCACCGGGGCAGGAGTAACAGTTAAGCCCCGGCACGCACCCATTTTTAAGAGGTCCTGTATAAATACGCCCCTTGACAAACCCGACTAAATAGCTGTTTGTCAAAAGCGTCCACAGAACCTGTATCCCTTTTCGTATTGCCTGTAACGGCCTACCCAATGCCAATGCACTCCAAACAAATATAAATTGCCTTGGTCAGTACCGTGGTCACCTCGCCCCGCACAAGGCCAAAAACAAGGGCGACAACGCCGGCCCCCAAAAGGCAGAATGTCGGCAAAAGGCTTTTGTTACGATAATTTGTCAAGTGCTTCATTGATCTTCTGGCTCCATCCGTTCACATCGTTGGCCCCAATGATGACATCGATCACCTGGCCGTTGGCATCGATGAAAAATGTGGTGGGGAAATATTGCATGGTGCTGATCAGCTGTTCTGTCAGCCCGTCATCCGGCAAGATGACCGTATAGTTGGCATTGGCGGAAGCCAGCAGCTCTTTTCCGGTTTTGATGATGTCGTCCTGCACCGCAAATTTTTCATCCACACCGTCCTGCATGACGCCGACAATGCGCACCCCTTTGTCTACAAAAAGGCCGCTGACCTCCTGCAGATGGGGCAGCTCGGCCACGCAGGGTGGGCACCAGGTGGCCCACACATTCAAAACTGTCAGCTTGCTTTCGGCAAACAGTTCCGAAGTGATGGGGTTTCCTTCCAAATCGACAGTTGCAAAAGACACCGTCCCTGCCGTCTGACTGGTGTCGTCCGGCACCGCAGTACTCTCCGCCGTCGTGGGCGGCACAACACTTTCCGATGGTTGGGAAGCGGGCGCTCCTCCCCCGCCGCAGGCGGTCAAACACAAACAAAGCGCCAATATTGTACAAATGATGATATTTTTCATATGCACCGTCTCCTTATGCCCAATCATTTTTTCTTTTTCTCTTCTATGGCTTTTGTCACTTCTTCTATGCGAAAGCGCGTGATGTCGCGAATGAGCATGGCGGGAAGCTCCTGGTTCAGAGGAAACTGTATGGCCCCTTTAGACGTCTTATACCCGGTTAGCCGGGCGGCAAAGGCAGCCACGCCACTGGGGGCGGGATAAAAGCCAATATGTTGCTTACGTGCCCCAAAATGCACCAAGTTGGTTCCATGCAAAACAAAAGTTGCCAATCCATAGCTAATCTTTTCGGTGGCACCGGGAACCTCTTCCCGCAACATGATGTGAAATGTCTTCAGTTTATCCTGCACTTCCGCCGGAAAAGTGGCGATATATTCTTCTATCGGATTCATAAACCTCCTCCTTATTATCGTATTCTTATGTAGCATTATAACCGATACGCTTGTAAAATACCATCATCCGTTAAATAAGCTAAGCTGACCCATCGAACTGTACCCTTGTTTGTAAGCCGAGATGATCTCCTGCATTTTATAGAGTAAACCGTATTTTTTGCATGCGGTTTTCAAAGTCTCCCACAATATTTTGGCGTCGGGGGACGAGCACTGGTAACTTGGGCCGTACTGTTTTTGATACCGCTCTTTCAGACCGGGAAAATGTTCATCCAGCCGGGCGTAAAAATAATCCCTTTGGTTCTGCCGCAGTGTCACGCCCAGCGACGGATAGACAAATCGCGCCCCGCTTTTGGCTGCCGCCTCCACAATGGCTGTAACATTTTCTTGTGTATCAGTGATAAACGGCAGCACCGGCATGAGGATGACACCGGTAAAGATGCCCCGCTCCGCCAGTGTTCGTATCGCCGCAAACCGCCGGGATGTGGGTGGCGCATAGGGCTCAACAATCTTACACAATGCATCCGATGCCGTTGTCACCGTCAGCTTGACAATGACCGGGGCTTGCGCCTTCATTTCCTCCAGCACATCGACGTCCCGCGCCACAAGGTCGCTTTTGGTGTCGATGGCCACCCCAAATCCGTAGGCCGACAACAGCTCCAGCGCGTGGCGGGTCAGCTCCTCTTGGGCCTCAAACGGATTGTAGGGGTCACTCATCGCCCCGGTGGCAACGACACCCCGTTTTACTTTGGAGGCAAGCTCTTTGGCGATAATCGCCAGTGCGTTTTCCTTGGCGCGCACCTGGTCAAAGTTTTCAATACGATAACACTCGCTGCGGGAATCGCAATAAATACAGCCATGGCAGCACCCGCGGTAAATGTTCATATTATAATCGTGGCCGAACCAACCCGCCCCTTTGGGCGAACGTGTCACAATTATTTTGGCGGGCACCATGTCCATCTGCTCACTCTCCTATACTGTCGTATCATTGCAATGATATGTTGCGCCCATCGCCGCGAGCCTGTAGTAGCAAGGCTTCGGCTGAACTTTACAGCATTCGAAAGATGTCCCGCTGTTTGAGGGCATCAAAATCGAAAGTCTTTGTTCCCCCGTTTTTGAATTGTATCGAAAATTCACTTTTCCGCCGGTCAACCCATGTAATATCGCCCATGCCAAAGTAAAAATGAATCATACGCCGCCCCTTTTGCAGCTCCGGCCACTCTTCTTCGCGTTGCCCAATGGTCTTATTGTCCCGCAGCTGGTCAAAATAACGGGAACGGGCAAAGTGCACCTCGTCCATACGGGAAGCACAAAACAGTTCCAGATGGGTTTTGGCCCGGGTGACGGCTGTATAAAACAGCCGCGCTTCCTCCGCCAATTCTTCTTCATTGCCGGTAGCACCCGCCTCGATAACATCCGCCGCCGGAAAGATGCCGTCCATTAAATCCACCAGAAAGACATGGTCAAATTCCAGCCCTTTGGCCGAGTGTACAGTGGAAAGGGTGATGGCCGCACCGGCTTGCCCTTGCCGGTTGGCCCCGGCTGCCAGCGCATCCAGCTGTGTAAGCCGCGTGATGAATGCGTCACCATCGTTGGTGCGGGCAGCAATCATTTTAATGATACCCAGCTTGCGGGCATAGGTATCCAGTAAAAAGCCTGTTTCACCCCGCTTGCGAATATATTCAAAATAACCTAAATCGTACAAAATGCAGTCGATCATCTTCACCGGCGGCATCGCCCACAGGCGGGCCAGTTTTGATTGCACAAACTGGAGCCGCGCCGTGTACCGCGCTTCATCCGGCATAAGAGCATCGATAGCTTCAAAAATATTTTTCGGCCGCTGCGCCTTAATGTGACTGATTATTTCCTTGCTAATATAGCACCCGAGCTTGTAGTAAATCCGCCCAAACAATTCCGCATCGGTCATATCCCGACCAAAGCCAAGATAATCCAAAATATCCCGCACAACGCCGTCTTTGGCAAAAGGCTGGTTGCGCTGGCGAAGATAAAAAGGGATGCCCTCCCGCTCCAGCATATCCACCAACGCCAACGAACTGAACGCCGAGCGGTACAGCACCGCCGCTGTCTCCCCTGCCGGCAATGCCTTCAGCTGTTCCAGCACAGCGGCATACATTTCCCCAATGGTATAATACTCATGATAACCGATCTCCGCCGCCGCTGCTTTGGCCGTGACCATTCCCTTGTCCCGACGGCCGGAGCCAGCGGAGATGAATGCGTGAGCCGCCGAGACAATTTGAGGCGAGGAGCGAAAATTCTCTTCCATCGCCAGCACTTGGGCGCCAGGGTAGACGGCCTCGAATGTATGCAACATCTGGGCATAGGCCCCTCGGAAACCATATATGCTTTGGTCCTCATCCCCCACCATGAACAATTGGCCGCCATACAAAAGCCTGATGATTTCATGCTGCACCTTGGAGGTGTCCTGCGCTTCGTCTACATGCAAAAAACGATATTGTTCCCGGTAACGTTGTAAGAGCGCTGGATAACGGGATAATACCATGTGGGTAAAGGTGAGCATATCGTCAAAATCCATCAGCTGATGCTGGCGCTTGTAGTCGGTGTAGGCTTTGCGCACTTCCGCAAAGCCGGCAATACGCCGTCCCAGGCGGGCAATTTGCTGCTCATCCAGCATCATATTGGCCGCATAGCCGATGGCATTTTGATAGGTCTCCAGCGCGTCATCCTGCAACATTTCTCCCGTCAGTTCCCGGTACAGTCCGGCGATAACCTGCCCTGATGACGGCGCGCCCTTGCCCCCCATCAGCCGGGACATCTGCGTACCCCGTTCCCGGGCATAGGCCCCCAAAACACGGTAACAAAAGCTGTGGATGGTGGAAAAGGAGGGGGCATCCAGTCCCTGGGCAAAATCCGCAGAGCCAAACAGCACATCCCAACGCCGGGCCATATCCCGGGCCGCCTCTCGATTAAAGGTAACCGTCAGCACCTGGGAGGGTGGTATACCCCGGTTCAAAATCAGGTTGGCCACCCGGGCCACCATCACCGTCGTTTTGCCCGCACCGGGAACAGCCAAAAGCAGCACCGGACCGTTCAGGGTTTCCACTGCGGTCCGCTGCTGCTCGTTAAACGTAATATGGTGGTTATCTTGCAAATGCCGGCGAATGTCGATACGGGTTGTCATTTGTCGTCATCCTTGTAGCCCAAAAGCGCATGCCCCTTGGCGGCATAGGCCGACACATCCGTCGGCTTGTCTTTCTTCCTAAGCTTGCGGTCCGCCAGTGCGCGAATGACCGAATAAATGACGGCAAACAGCGGAATGCCGATAACCGTACCTACAAAGCCCCACAACCCGCCGAACAGCAAGATGGCGAACATGGCCCACATGGCGGCCAACCCCGTTTTTTCCCCCACAATCCGCGGGCCCATAATATTGCCGTCAAACTGCTGCAGGGCAATGACAAAAATGGTAAACCAAAGCGCGTCTACGGGCGACTCGATTAAAATGATCATAATGCAAAGAATGTCGCCAATGACCGGGCCAAAATAAGGTACGATATTGGAGACACCGATGATCAACCCGATCAAGACCGCAAAAGGCATGTTAAAAATGCTCATAAACAAAAAGCACAAAAATCCGACGATGGCGGAATCCAAAAGCTGGCCGGCAATAAAGCCGTTGAAGATTTGATGGCTGTCTCCCGCCAGGTCAATCATTCCTTCTGCTGTTTTGCTTGGGAAAAAAGCGTATAACATTTTTTTGCTTTGGGCGGCAAAACGCTCTTTGCCCATGAGCATATAGATGGAAATAATAATGCCGATAAAGAATTGCAGCATGCCGGAGGTCAACCGGATGACCCCGGATGTTACGGCCGAGGTATACAGCACCAACATGGGGGGAATGTTTTTAAGCCATCCAATAAAATTGCTTACCATCAGCCCCAGGGCGTCGGTCACTTCTTTGGGCAAATCCCACTGGGGATAGGAAGCAATGATGCTGCGCACCCATGTATCAAACCGGCCCACATAATTGCCCACAGGCGATGTAAGGCTGATAATGCTGTCTTTAATCTGGGGGATTAACACCCAAAAAAAGACGACCACAAGGCCCAAAAGGGAGAGGTAAACAAGCAGCAGGCTGAGGCCCCGCTTGACGCGGCCGTTTTTCAGCTTGCTGAAAGGCTTGGCCTCCAGCCAGCGCAGCGCGGGATTCAGAATAAAGGCAATCGCAAAGCCATAAATAAAAGGGAGCAACAGGTGCACGATTTTGGTGACCCAGTGCCACACCGAACTAAAATTCCAAACCATGACAAAAAACACAGACGCCGCCGCCAACACCAAAAACACATAGATGGCAATGGTTGTGTAATGATCGTTTTTTTGAAACTTCACTAATTCTCACATCCTCTAGTAAAAACGCCCGACGCTTTTTTCAGTATAGCGCATTCCTGGGCAAAAAGCCAGTATGAACAGGCAGGCCCGGCAACCTGTCAATCCTCCAACAAAACCCACTGTTCCAACTTGCGGCCATGGGCCTCACGCACCTCATCCATTTGGCGGCACAGTTCCCCCAGCTTGGCAAAATCCGCCGCATTTTGCGGGTCGCCAATCGCCTGCTCCAGCACGATGATCTCCCCCTCTAGCCGGGCCAATTCTTCCTGCACCGCCGCCAAGTCCCGGCGGCGTTTGGCTTCTTCACTGCGGCGGACTTTTGCGTTTTGGTACTGGGCCTGTCCGCTTTTTTCACCCTCGGCCTTTGGGGTCTTTCCACTGTCCCGGGGGCTGCTTTTTTCCATATAGTCTTCATAACGCCCGGCATAGCTGGTCAGCCTGCCGCCGGAAAGCTCAACAATCCGGCTGGGCAGCTTGTCCAGCAAATAGCGGTCATGGGAGATGACCAATATTGTGCCTTCGTAGGCGGCCAGCGCCTCCTCCAGCGCTTCCCTGGCGGCCAAATCCAAATGATTGGTGGGCTCGTCCAGCAAAAGAAAATTGGGCTGCTCCTTGGCGATGATGGCAAACCGCAGCCGCGCTTTTTCGCCGCCGGAAAGCGCCCCCACCCGGCGAAATACATCGTCGCCGCTCAGCCCAATGCAGCCAAGGGCCGTGCGCAGCTCCTGATCGGTGGCTTTGGGGAACTTGTCGCGCATTTGATCCAGCACTGTTAACGCGGGATCCAGTTCTCCGCCCAACTGTTCGAACAGGGCATAATCCACATTGACGCCCCATGTAATATCGCCGGCATCCGCCGGATGCTTTCCGGTGATGGTGTTGATGAAAGTGGTCTTGCCAGTTCCGTTTTGGCCGATCAGCGCGATCTTTTCCCCGCGCTCCACCAACAGACTGAGTCCTTCGGCCAACAGCCTCCGTTTCTCCCCCTGTCCCACCGCAAGAGAAAGATTCTCTATGGCCAGCACCTCTTTGCCGGGGCGCCGCCGGGGGGCAAAGGTAATATGGATGGGCCGAACGGTATCCCGCGGCTTTTTAATAAGCTCCATTTTATCCAGCTGATTTTGACGGCTTTGGGCCATGGCCGTTGTACTGGCCCGTGCCATGTTGCGGGCCACATAATCCTTTAGCTTGGCAATCTCTTCCTGTTGGCGCAGATACAGCTTCATTTGCCGTTCCATCCGCTCCTCTTTTTGGGTGCGGTAATGGCTGTAGTTCCCTGTATAGCTGTACAGGCTTTCCCCGTCCATCTCCCATATTTCACCGCACACCCGGTCCAAAAAATACCGGTCATGGGAGACGGCAATCACAGTGCCCTTGTACCCCTGTAAAAATCCTTCCAACCAGGCCAATGTCTTAAAATCCAGATGGTTGGTAGGCTCGTCCAACAAAAGAAGGCCGGGTTGCAAAAGCAGCAGCTTGGCCATGGCCAGACGAATCCGTTCGCCGCCGGAAAGCTTTCCCACCTCTTTATCCCGCCCGTGCAGCGAAACATCGGCAAAACCCATGCCGGTAAGCACCGTGTTAATTTTGATCTCTACATCGTGGCCGCCCGCCGCTTCAAATTCCGCCTGTACTTGTGCATATGCCTGGGTCAACGTCGGCAACGCTTGCGGATCTGCGTTCGCCATTTGATGGGAAAGAGAAAGCATCTCCTCCTCTTTGGCAAAGACAGAGGCAAACGCCCCCCGCAGCTCTTCTATAATCGTACGGCCCGCGCCCATCTCTTCCTCGGCATGCTGGCGCAAATAGCCCACGGTCAGGCCGCCTTGCCGGTCCACAGTGCCGCTGTCAGGGGTCAGCGCGCCTGCGATAATGTTGAACAATGTGGTCTTGCCAGCGCCGTTGGGGCCGATCAGACCAATGCGCCGCCTGTCTTCAATGGTAACGGTGACATCTTGGAAAATGACATCCTCTCCAAAGGATTTCCCCACGTTTTGAAGTTGCATTAACATCGGCGCACACCTCCGTTCCACTTTGCATTCGGCTATCATTTTAGCATATCCACACGCCATTTGGCAAACCGTTTCCCAGTTGTTGTGCCCCTTGTTGCCCAACAAGATTCTGTGGTACAATGGGAACATTAATTTCGTCTGCTACAAGGCAAAAGAGGTGACCCGCCATGCTTCACAAAAACCAACACATCCCCCTTACCATCGAAACGCTGACCAACGAAGGCAACGGCCTGGGCCGGCACGACGGCATGGTGGTGTTCGTGCCCCTGACCGCTCCCGGTGACCATATTGAGGCCAAAATTGTCAAAACAGGCAAAAGCTTTTGCTATGGCATCCTACACCAGCTGGTTACATCCGCTCCCTGTCGCACTGCCCAAACATGCTCGGTTTATGAAAAATGCGGCGGCTGCGCATTGCGCCATATCACCTACGAAGCCGAACTGAATCTCAAAACCGGTTGGGTGACCGATGCTTTACGCCGCATTGGCGGCCTTTCCTTAGAAGGTGTAGACCTGCGTCCCATTCTCCCCTCGCCCCAAACTGAACGGTACCGCAATAAGGCCCAATATCCCGTTACGATGGAAGCGGGAAAGCCCGCTGTGGGCTTTTTTGCCCGCCGCAGCCACCATGTCATTCCCTGTGGCGATTGTCTGCTGCAGCCCGCCGCCTTCAGCCAGATTGCGGACATTGTCACCCACTGGATTGAACGCTATGGTGTGAGTGTTTATGACGAGGCCACTGGTGAGGGTCTGCTGCGCCATTTGTATCTGCGCTGTGCCGAAACGACCGGGCAGATCATGGTCTGTTTGGTGCTGAACAGCAAAAAGAATGCCCTCCCCTACGGGGATACTCTCATCGAGAGCCTCCGGCGTGTGGAAGGGGTGGCCAGCATTATCTGCAATCTGAATGCGAAAAATACCAATGTCATTCTAGGGGAAAAGTGTTGCTGCCTTTGGGGCAGCGATACCATCGTCGACCGATTGGTCGGCATTGATGTTGCCTTGTCCCCGCTCTCTTTTTATCAGGTCAACCGTCAAGGAGCCGAACAGTTGTATGCCGCCGCGGCCGCCCTGGCTGCCGTGGGGCCGAACGAGCTTCTTCTTGATCTGTATTGCGGCGCGGGTACCATTGGCCTTTCCATTGCCAAAGCCACCGGCTGCGCCCTTGTGGGGGTAGAGGTGGTGCCGGAAGCCGTTCGTGACGCTGAAGCCAACGCCTTGGCCAACGGCATCCCTGCTCGCTTTCTTTGCGCCGATGCCGGCGAGGCCGCCGCCCGGCTGTGGGCCGAAACGCTTTATCCCGATGTCGTCATCCTCGACCCGCCCCGCAAAGGGTGTGATCCACCCACCATCGAAGCTGTTTGTCAGATGGCGCCCAAAAGAATCGTTATGGTTTCCTGCAACCCCGCCACCATGGCCCGGGATGTGAAAGCATTTGTGGCTGCAGGTTACTGCCTGCAAACCGTCCAACCTGTGGACATGTTCCCCCGCACCACACATGTGGAGATGGTGGTATTGATGACAAAAGTAGCTTGATGGATAATAAAAATAGTTGACACAAAATAATAATTACCGACACATCTTTAATAAAAACCAACGCAAAAAAGAAGAACGCAAAATACGTCCCCCTTTCCATTAATGCTTCACAGTTAATTCAGCTATTGTTTTTCGCGTCGGTTTTTCCGCAGGCAGATAGCAGCATTGCCACAGTGAATATCAATGCAAGCGTATTTCTCAATCTAATCTCTCCATTCATGAGTAGTTAGGCTTATCTTCCGTATGCTAATTCATTTATATCAAGCTAAAAGTGATGTGTCAGTACTATGTTTTTCTTATGCCAATTATTTTTATGATGCGGCAATTCTGGAAAGCCTTATTCCGGAAGCGGAAACGCTCACGAAAGAGCAAATACAATCC
This sequence comes from Oscillospiraceae bacterium, assembly GCA_031551485.1. Taxonomy (GTDB): domain Bacteria; phylum Bacillota; class Clostridia; order Oscillospirales; family Ruminococcaceae; genus JAVBNO01. Next base: position 3,511 of record JAVBNO010000002.1, on the reverse strand, counting down.
GTTCTGCTGGCGGCATTTCACACAACGGCGGCAGTCGAAGCCTTGAAAAAAGTGCGAGATTCAGCGGCTACGGATAATTCCCTTGTGTAGCAAGGGCGCACTTATATACCACTAAAGTGGTATATAAGTGCGCCCTGCCGGGGGCGTTTTGCGCCTATCGGCGCAAATGGAAACGGCGAAGGAATTATATTCCCTCGCATCGCCGTTAATCAAGCCATCTCGCCGCTGTCATGGGAAAGTTGCCAAATGACGCCGTACTTGTCTTGTAGCATCCCGTAAAATTCGCTCCAAAAGGTTTTATCCAGCGGCATTAGCACTTCGCCGCCCTCGCTCAATTCGGCAAAGATGCGCCGTATTTCCTCTTTATCGTCTGTTCCCAATGTTGGGCTGATATTGTCCCCTTTGGTAAGCGGCATATTGGAGGGAACATCGCAGAATATGACATTGCAGCCAAAAATGGGAACAGAACTGTACACAATATTCTCCTTATCCGCATCGGGTATCGGAAAATTCGGATCGGGCGGCATTTGGCCGTAGGTCATTATATTTTGCACTTCCGACTGAAATACCTTTGCATAAAACTCCAGAGCCTCGCGGCAATTGCCGTCAAAATTGATAAACACGGAAAAGGATTTGCCCATAATATTTTCTCCTTCCAAAATGTTTTATTGATTCTTCCTAACCACCCAAATTATACCATACCATTGCTACATATTCAACCAAAACAGAAAGGAGCAGCCCATAGCCATCTATCACCTTAGCATCAAAATCATAAGCCGGTGTAAAGGCAAATCGGCGGTTGCGGCGTCGGCTTACCGGGCAGGAGAAAAAATCAAAAACGAATATGACGGTATACCGCAGACTTTATAAAAAAGGGCGGCGTCACCCACACGGAAATCCTGTTGCCCGACCAGGCCCCGCGAGAGTATTTTGACTGTGGCACTTTATGGAACGCTGTTGAGAAAATTGAGAAGAATGACAATTCACAGCTTGCGCGGGAAATCGAAATCGCCTTGCCGGTAGAATTGAACAGCCGCCACCAGATAGAACTTACGCGCGATTATTGCCGCAAGTTTTTGTTTCCTCCGGAATGTGCGCGGATATTTGTATTCATGATAAGCAGGACGGAAATCCGCACGCCCATGTCATGCTCACCATGCGTCCCATTGAGCCGAACGGAAGCTGGGGCGCGAAGTCTAAAAAAGAATATCTGCTTGATGAGAGCGGTGAAAAAATCCGGCTGAAAAGCGGCGAATACAAATCAAAAAAAGTTGACGCTACCGATTGGAACGATCAGTCCAACGTCGAAATCTGGCGGCAAGGCTGGGCTGAACTCTGCAACGAGTATTTAGCCCACAACGATGTGGCCGAGCGCATCGACCACCGTTCCTATGAACGACAGGGAATTGACCTAATTCCCACCATTCATTTGGGCATGGCGGCGACCGGGATGGAGCGGCGCGGCATCCATACCGAGCGCGGCGATATGAACCGCGAAATTGACGCGCTGAACAAACAATTACGGCAGATGAAAGCGCGTATTCGCAAACTGGAAGATTGGGTAAAAGATGAACGCACCACCACCGCCGACTTTATGGGAAGTGTTCTCTGAAATCACAAACCACCCCGAACGCACGACGCAGAAACAAAAAGTCGCGGATATTCAACTTGCCGCGCAGACGCTTAACTTTATCCAGACGCACAATATCAAAACGCTTGCGGATATGGTGGCGGCGGTTCAGAATCTTCGCTCACAGCATGATGAAATGCACAACACACTTGTACCAATGTCGCGGCGGTATCACACGTTGACCGAGCATATCGCGCAGGCTGAAAACTACGTCAAACACACCGTCGTTTACAAGCGGTATGCGGAGCTAAAGGGCGATAGGCAGGACGCATATTACAATAAACACAGCGCGGAAATTTTGGCGTTCAGCAAGGCGCATGAGTATATGACGCACCACTTGAACGGGCGCACCAAAATCCCGCTTGACGCTTGGAAAAAAGAACTTGCGGGGCTGACCGCGCAGCGCGAGGTGTTACTGGCCGAGAGCGACAAGCTGACCGCTGAACTGCGCGGAAGCCATCAAACGCAACGCCGAAAAGGTGATGGGCACGAATATTCCGAAGCTCCATAAGGCGCGGGATATGGAATTGTAACCGTCCGTTTCGCGGATCCAGCCCCGCACCCCGGCTTCTTCCAAAGAACAGGAGTGAAAAACAGGTAGTTTTATGATGTGAAATTTTTAATAGACTGCCACGGGAACTCCCTGATACTTAATCTCCTCCGGCATATCCATTACTTTAATAACTGTATGAGTAGACAAATCAACCCAAACCTCCACGATTGGTTCCCTCAAGTAAACGGACGTTAGAATCTCCTTGCCCGAGGCATCCATACTCTCCCGCATATCTGCTTTCGTAATAATAACTTTATATAGGTTTCGATTGTAATCGGCAGGCGATTTGTGCCCCTTTGTAATTTGTACGCCATTCATAGGAATTTCGGCGGCGAACCATTCAGTCGGTAAAACATAATTGATAAATATCGTACCATTGTCGAAATCCTCAAGCCTTCTTGAAACAGTTTCATCCAATAACGCAATGGCAACAGCTTCATTAATTCTATCGTCAGACAACTCGCATAGCGCAATATTGGCCGAATTTTCTGTATAGGGTGCGTACAGGCTGTCAATCGTCAGCGTATCTAATGCTTTTGCGATACCGAGTATTACCAATATGGAGGTTAAGTAAAGGCATACCAATGCAATCACTTTTTTGTGTTTTTGTTCAGACAGTTTCGGTAAAAATGATAACCGGAACGGTAGGAACATGGAGGTGCGGCTTTTGAAGTCAATATAGGATTGTCCAAATTTGCGTTCGCACTCTGCCTCCTCAACTTTTGCCAGCAGATAATAGAAAAATAGCATTGTGACAAACAGAATTGCCGCTATATAGCGCGGCCACAAAATCAGAAGCCCAAAGCTACACACGATAAACGAGGCATATTGCGGGTGTCGAACAAGATTGTATATGCCGCCTGTGACAATTCCTTTTTTTGTGAGCTTGTGATAATAGACCTGACATGCGCCAACACAGAATGCCACAAAGCCCGCAATAGCCAAAACAGCTCCAACAATCTCAAGAGTGTTAATGAGTAGTGAAGATGTTTCCCTTACGGCGTGGGGCAGAAAGAAGCGCGATAGCCACGCCAATACAGGGGAGCGGTTGAAAAAATTGAGAATAGGTGCGTAAACGGAATAGAAATACATCGCGAAGGGTCCGGCCATGTAAAAGAACTCAAACGCAATTAAAAAATAAAACGCAAATGCTCCCCAGAATGAACCTTTTATCGCCTTGCTTGTTTGCTTGTTTGCTTCCATGAAAAATCCCTCCATAAATTTTATGAGGTTATTTTCTCATAGCAGTCTTTGAATTTCTTTTGAGGAATCTTTTTATTTTTCCAAGCGGATTCAAAGAAAAGTGTTGTATAATATTCTTATTACAA